>DATDMW010000307.1:0-5145 GCA_036518595.1 Burkholderiales bacterium | reverse complement strand
CGCTTCCACGGCCGCAGGTCGCGCTCGACGATCGAGTAGGCGATGAGCGTGAGCACCGGGAAGACGAGGCCGATCAGCCCCTTGGAAAGAGTCGCGAGCGCCATCGCGACCCACGCGGCGAGCATCCAGCGGCGCTCCGCGCGCGAGGCGGGCGGGGCACTTTGCGCGAAGATGAAGGCGGCGAGCGCGGCCTCGAGGAAGACCGCCGTGCCCATGTCGAGCGTGTTCAGGTGGCCGATCACGAAATACATGACCGAGGTCGCTAGCATCGTCGCGGTCAGCACCCCGGCCAGGCGACCGTAGAGCCGCCAGGCCAGCGCGCCGGCAATCAGCACGCCGAGGAAGCCGGTCAGGCCGGCCCACAGCCGCGCGGTCCAGTCGTTCTCGCCGAAGATCGTGAACGCGGCGGCGGTGGCCCAGTACTGCAGCGGCGGCTTCTCGAAATACTTGATGCCGTTCAGCCGCGGCGTGATCCCGTCGCCGCTCGCGTTCATCTCGCGCGCGATCTCGGCATAACGCCCCTCGTCGGGCTTGACCAGCGTGCGGAAGCCGAGCGCGGAGAACCAGATCGCGGTCGCGACCGCGATCAGCACCCAGCCGCGCGGGCCCGCGACCATTCAGTCGAAGAGCAGCGCGGCGGCCACGCGGCGCCCTTCCGAGGCGAGGATGTTGTAGGTGCGGCACGCGGCCTGGAGGTCCATGACCTCGACGCCGACGCGCTCCTGCGCGAGCGGCCGCATCAGCTCGGGCCGCGGGAAGCGCAGCAGCTTCCCGGTCCCGAGCAGCACGACCTCGCGGTCGAGTCCCGCGAGCGCGGCCGTGTGCGCGTCGGACAGCGCGTCGAAGCTCGTCGCGCCCCAGTCCTCGACGATGCGGTCGGGGAGCACGATCAGGCTCTTTCCATATCGCCGTCCGTTGACCGCGACGTAGCCTTCGCCGTATGCGGTGAACAGATTGAGGGCGCCCGAACCGGTAAGATGCAGCTTCAAGGGAAGGTTAGGCTGCGGCTGCCGAAGCCATAAGTATCGAGTAACATTATAACTTTTGCGCCGCAGCACCGTGCAGGAGGCAAGATGAGCAGCGTTCCGCTACGTCCGGTTTCGAAGCCCGTTCCGCCGGCGCTCGCCGAGGTGCGCAAATCGACCAAGCTCGCCGACGTCTGCTACGACATCCGCGGCCCGGTGCTCGAGCGCGCCAAGCAGATGGAGGAGGAGGGGCACCGCATCCTCAAGCTGAACATCGGCAATCCCGCGCCCTTCGGCTTCGACGCGCCCGACGAGGTGCGCCACGACGTGATGGTGAACCTCGGCAACGCGTCGGGCTACTCCGACTCGAAGGGCCTGTTCGCGGCGCGCAAGGCGATCATGCAGTACTCGCAGGAGAAGAAGATCCCGGGCGTCGAGCTCGACGACATCATCGTCGGCAACGGCGTCTCCGAGCTGATCGTGATGGCGATGCAGGCGCTGCTCAACAACGGCGACGAAGTGCTGGTGCCCGCGCCCGACTACCCGCTGTGGACCGCGGCGGTGAGCCTCTCGGGCGGCAAGCCCGTGCATTACCTCTGCGACGAGCAGTCGGACTGGCTGCCCGACGTCGCCGACGTCCGCGCCAAGATCACCGAGCGCACGCGCGCGCTCGTCGTCATCAACCCGAACAACCCGACCGGCGCGCTCTATCCCGAGGCGCTGCTGCGCGAGCTGGTCGCGATCGCGCGCGAGCACGGCCTGATCGTCTACGCCGACGAGATTTACGACAAGGTGCTCTACGACGGCGCGAAGCACACGTCGATCGCCTCGCTCGCCGACGACCTGCTGTTCGTCACCTTCAACGGGCTGTCGAAGAACTATCGCGCCTGCGGCTACCGCGCCGGCTGGATGGTGCTCTCGGGCGAGAAGCGCCACGCGCGCGACTACCTCGAGGGGCTGAACATCCTCGCCTCGATGCGCCTGTGCGCGAACGTCCCCGGGCAGTACGCGATCCAGACGGCGCTCGGCGGCTATCAGAGCATCAACGACCTCGTTGCGCCCGGCGGGCGCCTTGCGCGCCAGCGCGACCTCGCGCACTCGCTGATCACGCAGATCCCGGGCGTGTCGTGCGTGAAGCCGAAGGCGGCGCTGTACCTGTTCCCGCGGCTCGACTTGCAGATGTACCCGGTCGCGGACGACCAGAAGCTCGTGCTCGAGCTGCTCGAGGCCGAGAAGGTGCTGCTGGTGCAGGGGACCGGCTTCAACTGGCCGAAGCCCGACCATTTCCGCATCGTGTTCCTGCCGAACTCGGACGACCTGACCGAGGCGATCGGCCGCCTCGACCGCTTCCTCGAGCACACCCGCAAGCGGCGCGCATGATCGAGATCGTCGACGTCACCGACGACCGCGGCGTCGTCGCGGCACGCGACTGGCTGCGCAAGGCCGAGGCCGTCCACCGCCAGCTGCGCCCGGACATGCCGCCCGAGTACGAGGCGAAGATGGAGCGCGTCTTCGCGGGCGGCGGGCGCATGTGCGTCGCGGTCGACGGGGCGAAGGTCGCCGGCGTCGCGGTGTACCGCGTCTACGAGAACACCTGGGCCGGGCGGCAGCTCTATGTCGACGATCTCGTCACCGACGAGGCGACGCGCTCGAAGGGCGTGGGCCGCACGCTGCTCGGTCATCTCGAGCGCAAGGCGCGCGCCGAGGGGCTCGACAACTTCGCGCTCGACTCGGGCACGCACCGGCAGCAGGCGCACAAGTTCTATTTCCGCGAAGGCATGGTGGTGACGTCGTTCCACTTCGCGAAGAAGCTGTCATGAAGCCGATCAAGGTCGGGCTGCTCGGCATCGGCACGGTCGGCGGCGGCACGTGGACGGTGCTGTCGCGCAACCAGGAGGAGATCTCGCGCCGCGCAGGGCGCGCGATCGAGATCAGTGTGGTCGCCGACAAGGAGACCGACAAGGCGAAAAAGCTCACCGCCGGCCGCGCGCGCGTCACCGGAGACGCCTTCGAGGTCGTGAGGAGCCCCGACGTCGACATCGTGATCGAGCTGATCGGCGGCTACGGCGTCGCCAGGGACCTGGTGCTCGCCGCGATCGAGAACGGCAAGCACGTGGTGACGGCGAACAAGGCGCTGCTCGCCACGCACGGCAACGAGATCTTCAAGGCGGCGCAGAAGAAGGGCGTGATGGTCGCGTTCGAGGGCGCGGTCGCGGGCGGCGTGCCGATCATCAAGGCGCTGCGCGAGGGCCTCACGGCGAACCGGATCGTGTGGATCGCCGGCATCATCAACGGTACGTCGAACTTCATCCTCTCCGAGATGCGCGACAAGGGTCTCGCCTTCGACGCGGTGCTCAAGGAGGCGCAGGCGCGCGGCTACGCCGAGGCCGACCCGACCTTCGACATCGAGGGCGTCGACGCCGCGCACAAGCTCACGATCATGTCGGCGATCGCCTTCGGCATCCCGATGCAGTTCGACAAGTGCTACACGGAAGGCATCTCGAAGCTGACGCAGGCCGACATCCGCTACGCCGAGCAGCTCGGCTACCGCATCAAGCTGCTCGGGATCACCAAGCGCGTGAAAGAGGGCATCGAGCTGCGCGTGCACCCGACGCTGATCCCGACGAAGCGCCTGATCGCCAACGTCGAGGGCGTGATGAACGCGGTGCTGGTGAAGGGCGACGCCGTCGGCCCGACGATGTACTACGGCGCGGGCGCCGGCGCCGAGCCCACCGCGAGCGCGGTCGTCGCCGACCTCGTCGACATCACGCGCCTGCACACCGCCGACCCGGATCACCGCGTGCCGCACCTCGCGTTCCAGCCCGACCGCATGTCCGACGTGCCGGTGCTGCCGATGGACGAGGTGGTGACCTCGTACTACCTGCGCATGCGCGTGCTCGACCGGCCGGGCGTGCTCGCCGACGTCACGCGCATCCTCGCCGACGCCTCGATCTCGATCGACGCGATGATCCAGCGCGAGCCGGGCGAGGGCGAGGAGCAGGTCGACATCATCATGCTCACGCACCCGGCGCGCGAGAAGAACGTGAACGCCGCGATGGCGAAGATCGAGGCGCTGCCGGTGGTGACCGGCAAGGTGACGCGCATCCGGCTCGAAGAGCTCGGCCGCTCGTAGTGCTGTACGTCTCGACCCGCGGCGGCTCCCCGCCCCAGCCCTTCACCTCGATCCTCCTCGAAGGCCTCGCTCCCGACGGCGGGCTGTATCTTCCCGAGGCCTTCCCGCTCTTCGACCCGGCCGGCCTCGCGGCGATGCGGCGCATGAGCTACCGCGAGCTCGCCTTCACGGTGCTGTCGAAGTTCATGGACGACATTCCCGCCGCCGACCTGCGCGCCATTGTCGAGCGTACGTATACAGCGGCGACCTTCCGCACCGGCGACATCACACCGCTCAGGACGCTCGAGCCCGGGCTTCAGGTCCTCGGCCTGTCCGAAGGTCCCAGCCTCGCGTTCAAGGACGTCGCGCTGCAGCTGGTCGGGAACCTCTTCGAGTACGCCCTTGCGAAGCGCGGCGCGCGCCTCAACGTTCTCGGGGCGACGTCGGGGGACACCGGTTCGTCCGCCGAGTACGCGCTCCGGGGAAAGAAGAACGTCGCGGTCTTCATGCTGTCTCCGCACGGCCGCATGACCCCGTTTCAGGCGGCGCAGATGTACTCGCTGCAGGACGCGAACATCCACAACATCGCCGTCCGCGGCGTGTTCGACGATTGCCAGGACCTGGTGAAGGCGGTGAACGCGGACGCCGCGTTCAAGTCGAGGCACGCGATCGGCGCGGTGAACTCGATCAACTGGGCGCGCGTCGCCGCGCAGGCGGTGTACTACTTCAAGGGCTACTTCGCCGCGTCGGCGAAAAACGGCGAGCCGGTCTCGTTCTCCGTGCCCTCGGGCAACTTCGGCAACGTCTACGCCGGGTTCGTCGCGAGGCAGATGGGGCTGCCGATCCGCCGGCTGATCGTCGCGACCAACGAGAACGACGTGCTCGACGAGTTCTTCCGCACCGGCCGCTACCGAGTGCTCAAGGCGGCGGAGGTGCGCGCGACCTCGAGCCCGTCGATGGACATCTCCAAGTCCTCGAACTTCGAGCGCTACGTCTGCGACCTGCTCGAGCGCGAATACGAGAAGGTGAGGGCGCTGTGGTCGAAGCTCGACCGCGACGGGGCGTTCG
>DATDMW010000306.1:0-25600 GCA_036518595.1 Burkholderiales bacterium | reverse complement strand
CGCAGTGGTCGGTCAGCGACGCGCGCAAGTGGGTCGAGTCGCTGGCGCTCACCGGCCGCGACACCGAGATCGCGCGCGACGTCGTCACCGAGATCAAGAGCCGCCTCGAGTTCCTCGAGGAAGTCGGCCTCGGCTACCTCACGCTCGACCGCGCCGCGCCGACGCTCTCGGGCGGCGAGGCGCAGCGCATCCGCCTCGCGGCGCAGCTCGGCTCCAACCTGCGCGGCGTGTGCTACATCCTGGACGAGCCGACCATCGGCCTGCACCATCGCGACAACCGCATCCTGCTCGACGTGCTGGAGAAGCTCGAGGCGAAGGGCAACTCGCTGGTGGTGGTCGAGCACGACGAGGACACGATCCGGCGCGCGGGCCACGTCATCGACCTCGGCCCCGGCGCCGGCAAGCACGGCGGCCGCGTCACCGCGCAGGGCACCGCGCGCGACCTGGTGCGCAACCCCGCCTCGGCGACGGGGCGCTGCCTCGCGCACCCGCTCGAGCACCCGCTGCACCCGCCGCGCGCGACCGGCCGCGACGCGCCCGCGGTCGAGATCCTGGGCGCGACGCTGCACAATCTCAAGAACGTCGACGTGCGCCTGCCGCTCGCGCGCCTCGTCTCGGTCACCGGCGTCTCGGGCTCGGGCAAGTCGACGCTCGCGCGCGACATCCTGTACGCCAACCTCGCCGCGCTGCTCGGCGCGAAGCGGCGCAAGCGCGCCGCCGCGCCCGCGGGCTGCCGCGAGATCCGCGGCTGGGAGAGCGTCGGCCGCGTGCTCGAGGTCGACCAGACGCCGATCGGCAAGACGCCGCGCTCGTGCCCCGCGACCTACATCGGCTTCTGGGATTCGATCCGGCGCATCTTCGCCGAGACGGCGGAAGCGCGCATGCGCGGCTGGACCGCGTCGCGCTTCTCGTTCAACACCGCGGGCGGCCGCTGCGAGAGCTGCGAGGGCCAGGGCGTGAAGACGATCGAGATGAGCTTCCTGCCCGACGTGAAAGTGACCTGCGAGGCCTGCGGCGGCGCGCGCTTCAACGCCGAGACCCTGGCGGTCCGCTGGCGCGGCAAGACCATCGGCGAGGTCCTGGCGATGAGCGTCGAGGAGGCGGTCGACTTCTTCGCCGCGCACCCGTCGACGCACCGCGCGCTGCGGCTGCTCCAGGACGTCGGCCTCGGCTACCTCACCCTCGGCCAGCAGAGCCCGACGCTCTCGGGCGGCGAGGCGCAGCGGATCAAATTGGTCGCCGAGCTCGCCAAGGCCGGCACCGCCGTGCCCGCCGACGGCCGGCGCGGCCGCATCGCCTCGGCGGTGCACACGCTCTACGTGCTCGACGAGCCGACGGTGGGCCTGCACATGGCCGACGTCGAGAAGCTGATCCGCGTGCTGCACCGGCTGGTCGACGCGGGCAACACCGTGGTGGTGATCGAGCACAACCTCGACGTGATCGCCGACGCCGACTGGATCGTCGATCTCGGCCCCGAGGGCGGCGAAGCGGGCGGCCGCATCGTCGAGCAGGGACCGCCGGCGCGGCTTGCCGCGCGCATCGTCGACCCGAAGCGCACGTCGCACACCGCGCGCGCGCTCGCGGAATTCCTCTCGACGCGCAAGCCCGCGGACCTGGAGCCCGCGCCCGCCGCCTGACCGGCGGAACCGCACCCCGGCGTGATGTAGGTCACGACGCACCCCGGACACATCGCCCCGGGTCCCGCCGGACGCGGAGCGTCGCTGGTTGAACCGGGCAAAATGCACCATACTGCGCTGTTTCCGGAAGAAAAATCGGCTTCCTACCGTTCCAATCGCCATCGTGGAAAGCGCCTCGACCCGACGACGAGCCGTCCTGAACGCCAAGCGCGCGCGCAGGGCGCAGCCGCATCGCGCCGACGGCGGCGCGCCCGCCTGGTCCGAGCAGTTCCTCGCGCGCGAGAAGGCGATCCTCGAGATGATCGCGCGCGGGCGCCCGGTCGACGCGGTGCTGGAGGCGCTCACGCGCTCGGTCGAGGCCGAGGTCGACGGGCTGCTGTGCTCGGTCCTCCTCGTCGACCGGGACGGCAGGCGCCTGCGCCACGGCGCCGGGCCGAGCCTCCCCGCCGCGTGGCGCGAGGCGGTGGACGGGATCGCGATCGGGCCGGGCGAGAGCCCCTGCAGCCGCGCGGCGTTCAGCGCCGAGCGCGTCATCGTCGAGGACCTCTCGACCGACCCGCTGTGGATCGAGCGCCGCGCGCTCGCGGAGCGGCTCGGACTGCGCGCCTGCTGGTCGGTGCCGATCCTGTCGGGCGAGAAGAAGGTGCTCGGCACGTTCGCGCAGTACTACCGCCAGCCGCGCGCGCCCTCCGAGCGCGACCTGGCGCTGATCGACCGCGTGCTCAACATCGCCGGCATCGTGCTCGAGCGCAGCCGCGCGGAGGACGCGCTGCGCGACAGCGAGGAGCGCTTCCGCAGCCTGTCGAAGCTCTCGTCGGACTGGTACTGGGAGCAGGACGAGAATTTCCGCTTCACCAAGATGTCCGACGCGCTCCTCGGCCGCTCGGGCCGCGTGGCGGCCGCGGCGCACATCGGCAAGCGCCGCTGGGAGCTCCCGACGCTCAACATGACGCACGCCGACTGGGAGGCGCACCGCGCCCTCCTCGAGGCGCACCAGCCGTTCTCCGACTTCGAGATCTGCCGCCCCGACCAGGAAGGCAACCCCTGCTACGCGAGCATCAGCGGCGAGCCGATCTTCGACGACGCGGGCAAATTCCGCGGCTACCGCGGCGTCGGCAAGGACATCACCGCGCGCAAGCGCGAGGAGGAGCTGCTGCGGCTCGAGCACTCGGTCGCGCGAAGCCTCGCGGAGGCCGAGAGCGCGTCGACGGGCCTGCGCGCCGTCATCCGCGCGCTGTGCGAGACCGAGGTCTGGGACTGCGGGCGCTACTGGCGGGTCGACGAGGCGGACGGCGTGCTGCGCTTCGGCGACGCCTGGGGCCCGCCCATTCCGCGCATCCAGGAGCTGATCGAGGCGTCGCGCGGGTTCGTGTTCCGCCCCGGCGAAGGCTTCGCCGGCAAGGTCCTGCAGACCGGCGAGCCGCTGTGGGTCGCCGACGTCGGCAGCGACCCGCGCGCCATGTACCGCGCCTCGTTCGCCAAAGGCGGGATCCGCGCGGCCTTCGTGTTTCCCGTCACCGCCGAGGCGAGGACGATCGGCGTGATCGGCATCTCGTGCGCCCGCGTGCGCGCGCCCGACGACCGGCTGCTGCAGGCGGTGCGCGTCATCGGCAGCCAGGTCGGCCAGTTCCTGAAGCGCAAGGACATCGAGCAGGCGCTGCGCGAGAGCTAGGAGCGCTTCCGCAGCCTGACCGCGCTGTCGTCGGACTGGTACTGGGAGCAGGACGCGCAATACCGCTTCACGACCATCGCCGGCGTGCTCGTGGGCAAGGGCACCATGCCGCCCGACTTCCTGATGGGGAAGACGCGCTGGGAGACCGGCGCACAGCCGGTCGGCTGCACCTGGGAGGAGCACCGCGCCGAGCTCGAGGCGCACCGCCCCTTTCACGATCTCGAGATGTACTGGATCGACGCCTCGGGACACGAGCACTTCATCAGCATCAGCGGCAGCCCGATCTTCGACGTCGACGGCGGGTTCCGCGGCTATCGCGGCAGCGGGCGCGACATCACCGAGCGCAAGCGCGCCGAGAAGGTGCTGCGGCTCGAGCACACGGTCGGGCGCACGCTCGCGGAGGCCGACAATGTCTCGACGGCCCTGAAGACGGTCATGGGCGCGGTGTGCGAGTCGCAGAGCCTCGAGTGCGGCGTCTACTGGACGTGGGACGAATCGAAGGACGCCATGGCGTTCGCGGAGTCGTACAGCGTCCCGGGCAGCAGCATCGAGGCGCTCGACAAGGCCTCGAGCGTCGGCACGTTCCGCCGCGGCGAGGGCCTGGTCGGCGTCGTGTGGGGATCGGGCATGCCCCTCTGGATACCCGACGCCACCCGCGACGCGCGCGTGAAGCGGCCCGACCTCGTCACCGCGGTGGGCGTGCACGGGGTGTTCCTGTTCCCGGTCGTGTCCGAAGGCAAGGTCATCGGCGTATTCGACTTCAGCAGCCGGACGGTGCGCGAGCCCGACGAGCGCCTGCTCGAGGCCGCGCGCGTGATCGGCAGCCAGATCGGGCAGTTCGTCCATCGCAAGCGCGCCGAGAAGGTGCTGCGCGAGAGCGAGGAGCGCTTCCGCAGCCTGACCGAGCTGTCGTCGGACTGGTACTGGGAGCAGGACGCCGAGTTCCGCTTCACCGCGCTCGCCGGCAACATGCCCTCGCCCGCCGCGCGCCTGCTGGGCAAGACCCGCTGGGAGCTCGACAACACCGCCGAGCGCGACGTCGACTGGATCGCGCACCGCGAGACGCTCGAGGCGCACCGGCCGTTCCGGGATTTCGTGCGCCCGGCGCTCGACCAGACGGGCACGCTGCGCTGGCTGAGCGTGAGCGGCGAGCCGGTGTTCGACGAGCGCGGCGCGTTCCGCGGCTACCGCGGCACCGGCAAGGACGTGACCGAGTCGGTCCGCCGCGAGGACGAGCTGCGCCGCTTCCGCGCCTCGATGGACCTGTCGGGCGACATGATCTTCCTGATCGACCGCGAGCGCATGCGCTTCATCGACATGAACGAGACCGCGTGCCGCTCGCTCGGCTACTCGCGCGAGGACCTGCTCCAGATCGGACCGCAGGACCTGCTGCCGATCACCCGCGACTCGCTCGAGCGCGCCTACGACGAGATGATCCGCACCGGCCAGATGCACAGCGGCATGCGCAGCCATTACCGCCGCAAGGACGGCTCGCTGCTGCCGTTCGAGTCGACACGCCGCGTGCTGCGCTCGGCCGACCGCTGGATCGTGGTCGTGATCTCGCGCGACACGAGCGAGCGCATCGCCGCGGAGGAGGCGCTGCGCCGGAGCAACGAGCGCTTCAACCTCGCCGTGCGGGCCACCAACGACATCATCTGGGACTGGAACCTGATCACCGACGAAGTCTGGTGGAACGACAACCTTTCCAAGGTGCTCGGCTACGGGCGCGAGCAGGTCGACCCGAGCAACCGCTTCTGGTACGGCAACATCCACCCGGACGACCGCGACCGGGTCGAGAGCGGGCTCGCGCAGCTGCTCGACTCGGGCGGCGCGAACTGGAGCGACGAATACCGGTTCCGCCGCGCCGACGGCACCTACGCGCACGTCTTCGACCGCGGCCACGTC
Organism: Burkholderiales bacterium; assembly: GCA_036518595.1. Lineage (GTDB taxonomy): Bacteria > Pseudomonadota > Gammaproteobacteria > Burkholderiales > SG8-39 > VBDM01. Next base: position 20,386 of record DATDMW010000306.1, on the reverse strand, counting down.
GTCTACGACGACAACGGCAGGCCGGTGCGCATGATCGGCGCGATCGCCGACATCACGCGGCGCAAGGAGACCGAGGAGACGGTGCGCAGCCAGGCGCTGCAGCAGCGCCTCATCGCCGAGTTCGGCCAGCAGGCGCTCGCGAGCGCCGACCTCGAGGACGTGCTCAATCACGCCGTCGAGCTGGTCTCGGTCACGCTCAAGGTCGACTACTGCGAGGTGCTCGAGCTGAACGCCGACGGCAAGGCGCTCACGTACCGCGCCGCGGCCGGCTGGCCGCCCGAATGGGTGGGCCGTCGCGTGGTGCAGGTCCGGCCGGGCGGCATGCTCGCGCACGTGCTCGCCTCGCGCGAGCCGGTCGTCGTCGAGGACCACTCGGCCGAGACGCGCTTCCCCGGGTCGGCGCTGATGCAGTTCGGCATCCGCTCGGGCATGCAGGTGCCCATCATGGGCAGCCAGGGCGCCTATGGCGTTCTCGGCGTGCACCGCTTCACCGTGCACCGCTTCAGCCGCGACGACGCGAGCTTCCTGCAGAGCGTCGCCAACATCCTCGCCGTCGCGATCGACCGCAAGAGCGCCGAGGAGCAGCTCGCGCACCTCGCGCAGTTCGACGTGCTCACCGGGCTGCCCAACCGCTACCTCTTCCACGACCGCCTGGTGCAGAGCATCGCGCAGGCGAAGCGCGCCGCGCGCGCGATCGCGGTGCTCTTCATCGACCTCGACCGCTTCAAGCTGGTGAACGACACGCTCGGGCACCGCGCCGGCGACACGCTGCTCGCGGAGGCGGCCACGCGGCTCGCCGACTGCGTGCGCAGCGGCGACACCGTCGGGCGCTTCGGCGGCGACGAGTTCGGCGCCATCCTCACCGACCTCGGCCGCCCCGCCGACGCGAGCCTGGTCGCGCAGAAGATCATCGACGCGCTGTCGCAGCCGTTCCAGCTCGACGGGCAGGAGACCTTCATCTCGGCGAGCGTCGGCATCACGATCTATCCCACCGACGGCGAGGCGCCCGAATCGCTCGTGATGAACGCCGACACGGCGATGTACCGCGCGAAGGAGCAGGGCCGCAACACCCACCAGTACTTCACGCGCGAGATGAACGAGCGCGCGCTCGCGCGCGTGCAGATGGAGGCGTCGCTGCGGCGCGCGCTGGAGCGCGGCGAATTCCTCATGCACTACCAGCCGAAGATGGACCTCGCAACCGGCGCGATCAGCGGCTTCGAGGCGCTGATGCGCTGGCAGCATCCCGAGCGCGGCATCGTCTCGCCGCTCGAGTTCATCCCGGTGCTCGAGGAGACCGCGCTGATCATCCCGGCCGGCGAATGGGCGATGCGCGAGGTGTGCCGCCAGGTGAAGGTCTGGAAGAACATGGGCCTCGACGTCCCGCCGGTCGCCGTGAACCTGTCGGCGCGGCAGTTCCAGCACAAGAACCTCGACGCCACGGTGCGCCGCATCCTGTACGAGACCGAGGTCGACGCGTCGCTCATCCAGTTCGAGCTGACCGAGTCGCTGCTGATGAAGGATCCCGAGAGCGCGGCGCGCACGCTGAAGGCGCTCAAGGAGTCGGGCGTGGCGGTGTCGGTTGACGACTTCGGCCAGGGCTACTCGAGCCTCGCCTACCTGAAGCGCTTCCCGCTGGACGCGCTCAAGATCGACCGCGCCTTCATCCGCGACGTCACGATCGACCCCGAGGACGCGGCGATCACCTTCGCCATCATCGGGCTCGCGCACAGCCTCAAGCTCCGCGTCATCGCCGAGGGCGTCGAGACGCGCGAGCAGCTCGACCTGCTGTTCGCGCACGGATGCGACGAGATCCAGGGCTTCTGGTTCGCGTCGCCCGCGTCGGCGCAGGAATGCGAGCGGCTGCTGCGCAAGGCCGCGTAGCGCAGGCTGACCGCGCTCGCTATCATGCGCCTGTCTTGAGGCCCAAACTCCTGCTCGAACACCTGCGCCCGGTGCTGGCGCCGGTCGTGGTCCTGGTAGCGTCCGCCGTGATCGTGTGGATCGGGTCGCTGCCCGACTCGCTGTCCGGCCTGACCGTGCTCGGCCCGTATTTCGTGCTGCTGCTGGGCGCGATCATCGCCGTGTGGTTCAACCGCGGCCGGGCCTTTGTCGCGCTCGCCTCGCTGTTCGCCGCGTACGCCGGCTACCGCATCGCGCTCGAGTTCGGCGCCGACAGCTTCACCGCGCGCGCCGTGTTCACCGCGCTCTCGGTGCTGGTTCCGCTGAACGTGCTGATCGCCCTGCTCTTTCCCGAGCGCGGCGTGGTCCAGCACCGCAACTACCGCTGGCTGCTGCTCGCGCTCGCGGAGGTGCTGCTCGTCGCCTGGATCGCGAGCGCGGGACGCTCGAGCCTCTCGGGCGTCGCCTGGCACGGCGTGCTCGACCACTGGCTGCTCAGGTCCCCGCCGGCCCCCATCGCCGGGAGCATCGCGTTCGCCGCGGCCCTGGTCGCCGCGCTCGCGCGCGCCTGGCCGCGCGCCGGAGTCGAGGTGCGGCCGATCGACGCCGGCCTCGCGGGCGCGCTCGTCGCGTTCTTCATCGCCTGCGAGTGGGCGCGCTCGCCGGGCGTGTTCCCGATCTTCATGTCGGCCGCGGGCATCGTGCTGCTCGTGTCGATCCTGCAGGAGTCGCACCGGCTGGCCTTCGTCGACGAGCTGACCGGCCTCCCGGGCCGGCGCGCGCTCGAGGAGCGCCTCTCCGGCCTCGGACCGGTGTATACGGTGGCGATGGTGGACGTGGACCATTTCAAGAAGTTCAACGACACGCACGGTCACGACGTCGGCGACCAGGTGCTGAAGCTGGTCGCCTCGCGCCTCGCGGAGATCGACGGGGGCGGCAAGGCGTTCCGCTACGGCGGCGAGGAGTTCGCGGTCGTCTTCGGCGAGCACCCGCTCTCCGAGGCGCTGCCGCACCTGGAGGCGATGCGCGACTCGATCGAGCGCTACCGCATGGCGGTGCGCGGGCTCGACCGCCCGAAGGATCCCGAGACCGGGCTGAGGATGCGCATCCCGGGAACGCCTTCGCAGGCCGACCGCACGCTCTCGGTCACGATCAGCATCGGCGTCGCCGAGCGCGACGGCATGCTGACCGCCCCCGGGCAGGTGATCCGGGCGGCCGATGCCGCGCTCTACCGCGCGAAGCGCGGCGGGCGCAACCGCGTGTGCCGCTAGCGATCCAAGCCTCATGGCCTACTCGGTGAAGGAGATCTTCTACACGCTGCAGGGCGAGGGCGCGAACGCCGGTCGTCCCGCGGTCTTCTGCCGCTTCGCCGGGTGCAATCTCTGGAGCGGCCGGGAGGCCGACCGCGCGGGCGCCGTCTGCAGGTTCTGCGACACCGAGTTCGTCGGCACCGACGGCCCGGGCGGCGGCAAGTTCGACGACGCCGGCGCGCTCGCGGACCGCATCGCCTCGCTCTGGCCGGGAGCGGGCGCGCGCTTCACGGTGCTCACGGGCGGCGAGCCCGCGCTGCAGCTCGACGAGCCGCTCGTGCGCGCGCTGCACGCGCGCGGGTTCCAGATCGCGATCGAGACGAACGGCACGCTCGAGCTCGCCCCGGGAGTCGACTGGATCTGCGTCAGCCCGAAGGCCGGCACCGAGGTGAAGGTCCGCCGCGGCGACGAGCTGAAGCTCGTGTTCCCGCAGGAAGGCGCGCCGCCGGAGCGCTTCGAGGGCTGGAGCTTCGGGCACTTCCTGCTGCAGCCCATGGACGGGCCGGAGAAGCGCGAGAACACCGAGCGCGCGATCGCCTACTGCATGCGCAACCCGAGGTGGAGGCTCAGCCTCCAGACGCACAAGCTCATCGGCATCCGCTAGAGGACGACGTGGAGATCTACCAGGAGTTCAGCTTCGACGCCGCGCACCGCTTCCCGGGCGCGCCCGAAGGGCACCGCTACCACGGCGTGCACGGGCACTCGTTCACCGCGCGCGTCGTGGTGGCGGGCACGCCCGACGCGCTCACGGGCTTCGTCGCCGACCTCGGGGAGCTCGAGCGCGCCTGCGCCGGGCTGCGCGAGTCGCTCGATCACCGCTTCCTGAACGAGGTGGGCGGGCTCGAGGTCCCCAGCCTCGAGCACATCGCGATCTGGATCTGGGGCCGGCTCAAGCCCGCCTTCCCGGGGCTGTGCCGCGTCGAGGTGCGCCGCGACTCGGTGCGTCACGGCGCGGTCTACACCGGCGCATAGCGCCGCGCACGGGCTCCTGATTACTGCGTCAGGCCCTCGGCCTTCAGCGTCTCCTGCACCTTGGGCCGGGCGGCCACGCGCTTCATGAACGCCTGGATGTTCGGCCACTTCGACGTGTCGATCTTGTGGAAGTTGGTCCAGTTGAGCACGGTGAAGAGATACGCGTCGGCGACCGTGAACTTGTCGCCGGTCGCGTATTGCTTGCCCGCGAGCATCTTGTCGAGCGCGGTGAGGCGACGGTCGATCACGCCGAGCTGGATCTCCTTCGCCTCGGGCGTCATCTTCGGGTTGAACAGCGCGCCGAGCTGCTTGTGGACCTCGGCGGCGGTGAAGTTGAGCATCTCCATCAGGCGGTAGCGCTCCATCGTGCCGCCGCGCGGCGCGAGGCCCGCGTCCTGCTTGTGATCGGCGAGGTACTGCACGATCACCTGCGCCTCGGTGAGCACCTGCCCGTCGTCGAGCCTGAGCGCGGGGACATAGCCCTTGGGGTTGACCTTCCAGAAGTCGTCGCCCGAGGCCGTCTTCTTGTTCGGAATGTCGACCTTCTCGAGGTCGAACTGGTAGCCCGCCTCGCGCAGGACGATGTGCGGCGCCATCGAGCAGGCGCCCGGAGCGTAATAAAGCTTCATGGGGGTTCCTTTCGTGCGGTGGTACGAGGGGTGGGTGGTCGTGCTCGCCGGACGGCGGGCGGGTCGCCGATAGTCTAGCGCAGGTCCGGATTCGGCGTAGCATGGGGGCAGATCCCGAAAAGGCCGCATCCATGAGCTCCGCCAAGGAAGACGAAGCGAGACAATCCGTCGCCGAGCTGGCCGCGGCCATCTACGTCGAGCTGGTCGGCCGCGCCTTCCTGCGCGTGGACAACGCGGCCACCATCAAGCCCGAAGCCGCGGTGCTCGCGAAGCTGAGCTTCGAGCTGGCGGCGGCGTTCCAGGAGTCCGCGAAGACCTCGCTCGCCGCGCTCGGTCCGCAGAACGTCGGCTACAACGTGCAGCTCGGCGATATCGCCGGCTGGCACAAGTGAGCCGTCCCCGGCAGGTTCGTGTATACTGATACTTGGGTTTCTGGTTGCTTCATCCGGTTAGCGGCCTGCCCTTTCGTGGCTTTGCCCCCGAATCCTTAAAACGAACGTGTCGTCCTGAACCGGTGTGGAAGGTCATCCTTCCAGGGCCGATTCAGGAGATTGCTCATTAGCTCGACATTTCAGAACCTCGGCCTGTCGGCCGAGCTGCTCAAGGCGGTCGCCGAGCAGGGCTATACCGAACCCACTCCCATCCAGGCCCAGGCGATCCCGGTCGTCCTTTCCGGCCGCGACCTGCTCGCCGCGGCGCAGACCGGCACCGGCAAGACCGCCGGCTTCACGCTGCCGATGCTGCAGCGGCTGAACGCGACGCGCGCCGCGCCCGGTCCGCGGCCGGTCCGGGCGCTGGTCCTCGTGCCCACCCGCGAGCTCGCCGCGCAGGTGCAGCAGAGCGTGCGCGACTACGGCCGCCACCTCGCGCTCGAGTCGGTGGTGATCTTCGGCGGCGTGGGCTTCACCCCGCAGGCCGACAATCTCGCCGACGGCGTCGACATCGTCGTCGCGACGCCGGGGCGCCTGCTCGACCACGTCCAGGAGCGCACGATCGACCTCGGCAGGATCGAGATCCTCGTCCTCGACGAAGCCGACCGCATGCTCGACATGGGCTTCATCCCGGACATCCGGCGCATCCTCGCGCTGCTTCCCGCGAAGCGCCAGAACCTGCTCTTCTCGGCGACCTTTCCCGACGAGATCCGCAAGCTCGCGGCGTCGTTCATGCACGACCCGGCCACGGTCGAGGTCGCGCGGCGCAACGCGCCGATCGAGCTCATCACGCAGGTCGCGCACCCGGTGGACCGCGAGCGCAAGCGCGCGCTGCTCGAGCACCTGATCAAGAGCAACGAGTGGACGCAGGTGCTGGTGTTCACCAAGACCAAGCACGGCGCCAACCGCCTCGCGCAGCAGCTCGTGCGCTCGAAGATCGAGGCCGACGCGATCCACGGCAACAAGGCGCAGAACGCGCGCACGCGCGCCCTCAAGGCGTTCAAGGAGAACGAGCTGCGCGTGCTGGTCGCGACCGACATCGCCGCGCGCGGGCTCGACATCGAGCTGCTGCCGCACGTGGTCAACTACGACCTGCCGAACGTCCCCGAGGACTACGTGCACCGCATCGGCCGCACCGGCCGCGCGGGCGAGACCGGCGAGGCGATCTCGCTGGTGACCCCGGAGGACCGGCCGTTGCTCGCCGCGATCGAGCGCCTCATCAACCGCAGGATCGAGAGCCGCGTGGTGCCGGGATTCGAGCCGGGCACGGCGGCGCAGCAGCCGCAGCAGCAGCGGGAGCCGCAGCAGCAACAGCGACGGCCACAGCAACAACCGCCACAACAGCAAGGACAGCGCGGCCGGCGCGAAGGCCGGCGCCACCGGCAGCAGCAGGGCAACGGACAGCAGCGCCCGCATCAGCCGCAGCAGAACCGGCAACCGCAGCGCGACGCCAACCGCGGCAAGATGCGCGGACGGCCGGGTCCGCAGCAGCCGCGGGGCCTCCCGCGCGCCGACGAGCAGGAGCGCCTGGCGCAGATCGAGTACGCGCGCCGCATGAGCCAGGCCGACGAGGAATCCCGAAACGACGCGGCTCAGCAACCCCAGCAGGAGCAGCAGGAGCAGCAGCCGGCCGCCCCGCGGCGTGACCGCCCGCGGCAGGTGCCCGCGCTGTTCAACAGCTTCGGCCGCAAGAACGGCGGCTGACCTGAACTCGACTGAGCCGAGCTACGTAGCCGTCCCCAGCTCCAGCACGAAGCGCGAGCCGCCGCCCTCGCGCGGCAGGCAGCGCGCGTCGCCGCCGTGCTTGCGCGCGATCTGGCGCACGAGCGAGAGCCCCAGCCCGACGCCCCCTGAGCGCTCGCGCGTTCCGGCCGGCCGGTAGAACGGCTCGAAAATCCGCTCGCGCTCGGCCTCGGGCACGCCGGGACCGCGGTCGCACACTTCGATCACCGCCGCCGCGGCCGGCGTCCTGCGCACGGTCGCCTCGACCGGGCCGCCGCCGTGCCGGCGCGCGTTCTCGAGCAGGTTGCGCGCCGCGCGCCGCAGCAGCCGCGCGTCGCCGCGCACGGTGACCGGTTCGCCCTCGAGCGCCGCGTCCGCGCGCGCGCATTCCTCGGCCAGCAGCCCGAGCAGGTCGACCGTGTCGACCGCGTCGGGCTGCTTGACCGTCTCCAGCCGGCTCGCGAGCAGGATCTCGTCGACCAGCGCGTCGAGCTCGGCGATGTTGCGCGCGAGCTCCTCGCGCAGCTCGGGCCGCGCGTCGGCTCGTAAGATCTCGATGCCCATGCGGATGCGCGCGAGCGGCGAGCGCAGCTCGTGCGAGGCGTTGGCGAGCATCGTCTTGTGGGCCGCGACCAGCTGCTCGATGCGCTCCGCGGCGCGGTTGAAGCTGCTCGCGAGCGCCGAGACCTCGTCGGCGCCGTCGACCGGCACGCGCGCCGACAGATCGCCCGCGCCGAGCGCCTCGACGCTCGCCTGCAGCCGCTCGAGGCGCCGCGTGAGATGACGCACCACCGGGTAGGCGCCGACCGCGACTCCGAGCGTGATCAGGCCGAGGATGAAGAACAGCCCCAGCATCGGGTTGGGCCGGGGACGCGGCAGCCGCGCGATCAGCACGCGCCCGTCCGGGAGCGCGATCGCCCAGGCGTGGCGCCCTTCGGGACCGGGAATCCAGCCGCCCGCCTGCCTTCCCGGTCCCGGGCGCGGCACCGGCGCGCCGGCCGCGGCGATGCGCTCGCCGTCCGCGGCATACAGCGCGAGGCCCGCGAACCGGCCGCGCACGCGCGCGCGCAGATCGTTCAGCGCCGCCTGCTGCGCATCGCGCGGCGCGCCGGCCTCGGCGAGCGACGCCTGCGCGAGCTCGGAAAGGATCTCGAACGCCTGGCGCGCGGGCGACGCCTCGGTGAGCGTATGCCACAGGAAGCCGGCGATGACTGCGAACAGCGCGAGGCTCGCGACCAGGGTCACGTAGAACTGCCGGTACAGCCGGCGCGGGCGCGGCGGCGTCACGACGCGTCCTCGCGGTCGTCCTGGACCTTTGCGAACACGTAGCCCGCGCTGCGCACGGTGATGATGCGCCGGGGCCGCTTGGGATCGTCCTCGATCGCGGCGCGGATGCGCGAGATGTGCACGTCGATCGAGCGGTCGAAGGCCTCGAGCGGCTCGCCCTTCACCAGGTCCATCAGGCTCTCGCGCGACATGATGCGGCCCGCGTTCTCGGCGAGCGCGACCAGCAGCGCGAACTGGTAGGCGGTGAGCGGCTTCTCCTCGCCGTCCAGGCGCACGACGCGCGCGCCGCGGTCGCTCTCGAGCCGGCCGAAGCGCAGCGCGGGCTCGGGCGGGCCGCTGGGCTTGCGCCGCCGCAGGATCGCGCGCAGGCGCGCCAGCAGCTCGCGCGGGTTGAACGGCTTCGGCAGGTAGTCGTCGGCGCCGAGCTCCAGGCCGACCACGCGGTCGGTCGCCTCGCCGCGCGCGGTCAGCATGAGGATCGGGATGTCGGAGCGCGCGCGCACGCGCCGGCAAACCTCGAAGCCGTCGAGATCGGGCAGCATGAGGTCGAGGATCAGCGCGTCGAACGGCTCGCGCTCGAGCAGCGCCAGCCCCTCGCCGCCCTCGGCGCGCGCCGAGACGAGGAAGCCCGACTCGTGCAGGTACTCCGCCACCATCGCCGAGAGCCGCTCGTCGTCCTCGATGATCAGGATGTGGGCCGTCATGGCGCCGCTAGGGTACAACAAGCGGCCGAGAAAAAGGCCCGCCGCCCCTTCGGGCGGCGGGCGCAAGCCGGCCGATGTCATGGCCGGAGAGGACCTGCTCAGTTGCGTTCGCCTGTTACCCCGCGCGCCGTCCGCCGAACCGCTCGGACATGCGCTTCGCGAGAGCGGCGCGCTGGTCGGGGGTGAGCACCTCCGCGAGATCGGCGACCGCCTGCGTCCTGCGCTTCGAGATCTGCTCCTGCACGGCCGACTGCTGCACGCGCTGCGCCTCGAGGGCGTTGCGGTCGATGGCGGGCGCCGCAAGCAACTGCATCGCGGCGCGACGACCGTCTCGCAACTGCTGCTCGAGCGGCCGGATATCGGCGGCCGCGGCGCGAACGATGGTCACGGCCTGCGTCTTCTGCTGATCGCTCGCGTTCACCGAGGAGAACATGCGGGTCACCATGTGCTCCATGCGCGCCTCGGGGTTCGCGTGGCGCCAGCCGTGATGCTGGCCGGGCGCCGGCTGGGGAGTTTGGTCCTGCGCGAGCGCCGGCACGGCGATCGCGCCGCCGACGAGGGCCGCGACCGCGGCGCGCTTGAGACTGCCTTTCATGATCGACTCCTGTTCGGAAGACGGCACCGGGCCGTCGATGGAGTCAATCTACGCGGCAGCCGTAACGGCCGTTTCTCCGGCGGGTAAAGTTTTGTAAAGGCGGCGGAAACGAAAACGGCGCCCGCAGGCGCCGTTCCGGATGCGAGACGAAGGGCGAGGCTACGTGAGCATCGCGTCCTGGGGCGCGTCGGTCTTGAGCGAGAAGATGTCGGCCCAGGCCACGCGCACGTTGTCCGCGCTCGCGGTCTCGAGCACGAGCGCCTCGCTCGACTTCTCGACGATGCGGCCGGTGATGCGCTCGCCGCTCTTCAGGATCACCTCGTCGGCGAACGCGGGCGCGGCGACGAGCAGGCCGCCGGCGACGGCGAGGAGCAACGATACGGTGCGGAATCGGGTCATGGTTTTCTCCGGCGAAACATCCGTGGGCCGGGTGGCGCACCTGCGAAGCGCCCGGGTCCCGCGGATAAGTCTCTGACCCGTAAAGGAAGCCGCGGTTCCACCGGCCGCAGGGAGCCGGTCAGCGCATCGCCTGCAGCTTCTCCTGCACGCGCTTGTCGAAGCGCTCGACGTTCACGATCACGCGCTCGTGCGCGCCGTCGCCGATCAGGTCGCGCTCGTCGTGCGCCTCGACGCGGAACGTCACGTTGCGGCCGTCGATCTTCACGACCTCCGCGGTCGCGCGCACGCGCATGCCGACCGGCGTCGCCGCGATGTGGCGCACGTTGAGCAGCGTCCCGAGCGACTGGTAGCCGGGCGCGAGCAGGTGCTCGACCGCGGCGAGCGCGGCCGCCTCGATGAGGTTGATCATCACCGGCGTCGCGAGCACGTGCACGCGGCCGCTGCCGACGCGCGGCGCGGTGTGCTCCTCGCCCACCACGAGCTCGGCCGAGCCCGCGAGCCCGACTCTCAATTCCGGATGCAGGTTGCCCGCCATCTACCGCATGGTAGCCGAAGCGATAGAATCCGGCCCTTATGTCGCCGAGCGTGTCGCCGGAACGCCTCCAATCCTTCACGTCCACGGTCCTCGAGAAGGTGGGGCTCGCGCGCGCCGACGCGCAGACCTGCGCCCGCCTGATGGTGCGCGCCGACCTGCACGGGGCGGACGGGCACGGCGTGTTCCGACTGCCTCAATATGTCAGACGGATCCAGGGCGGCGCGGTGAACGTCGCTCCGCGCGTGCGCATCGAGCGCGAGGCGGCCGGCATGGCGCTGGTCGACGGCGACAACGGCATGGGGCACGTCGTGATGAGCTTCGCCGCGCAGACCGCGATCGCCAAGGCGAAGACGGCCGGCGCCGCCTGGGTCGGCGTGCGCGCGAGCAACCACGCGGGGCCTGCGTCGCTCTACGCGGCGATGCCGATCGAGCACGACATGATCGGGCTCTACCTCGCGGTGGGAAACGCCAATCACATGGCGCCGTGGGGCGGGATCGACCTGCTGCTCTCGACCAACCCGATCGCGATCGCGGTCCCGGGCGAGCGCGCGCCGATCGTGCTCGACATGGCGACCACCGTCGCCGCCTACGGCAAGGTGAAGACGAAGGCGCAGCGCGGCGAGACGATGCCCGAGGGCTGGATGATCGACCGCGAGGGCCGCCCGCTCACCGACCCGAAGCGCTCGAACGAGGGACTGCTCCTGCCGATCGGCGGCTACAAGGGCTACGGCCTGTCGCTCATGATCGGGCTGCTCGCCGGGACGCTGAACCGCGCCGCGCTCGGCAGCCAGACGATCGACTTCAACGCCGACGACACCTCGGTCACCAACACGGGGCACGCGATCGTCGCGCTGTCGCTCGCGGCCTTCGGCGACGTCGCCGCGTTCAAGCGCGATGTCGACCGCGTCGCGGGCGAGCTGCGCGCGTCGCGCAGGCTGCCGGGCGTCGAGCGCGTCTGGCTGCCGGGCGAGCAGAGCCGCGCCAAATACGAGGAACGCTCGCGCCACGGCGTGCCGGTCCCGGCCGCGCTGCGCGACGCCCTGGACCGCCTCGCGCGCGAGGTCGGCGTCGCACCCCTCGACTGACAAGGATCCCCATGGCTGCCGACATCGCGAGCGTGCTCATCTACGGCTACGGCGTCATGGGGCGCGGCGTCGCGCGCACCTTCGCCGAGGGCGGCTTCGACACCGTCGTGAAGAGCTCGCGCGCGCGCGAGCTCGCCGACCTTCCCGCGAAAGTGCGCGCGGTCGACCGCCTTCCCGCCGAGGCGCCGGACCTGGTGATCGAGTTCGTCCCCGAGGACGTCGCGACCAAGCAGGCGGTGTACGCCGAGATCGAGGCCGCGTACCCGGGCAAGGACGTGCTGATCGCGACCGGCACCTCGGGCCTCGACCTGGTGAAGCTGTCGGCGAAGATGAAGGACCCGGCGCGCTTCGTCGGCATCCACTATTTCATGCCGGCCGACACCACGCCGGTGGTCGAGGTGATGGCCGGGCCGTCGACGCCGCGCGAGGCGGTCGACCGCGCGGCCGCCGCGCTCGAGCGCACCGGCAAGGAGACGGTCGTGCTGTACAAGCCGATCGTCGGCTTCCTCATCAACCGGCTGCAGCACGCGATCCTGCACGAGGCCTACTACCTGGTCGAGGCCGGGGTCGCGTCGGCCGCCGACATCGACCGCGCCGCGATGCACATGCTCGCGCCGCGCATGTGCCTGAACGGGCTGATCCAGCAGAAGGACATCTCGGGCCTGCGGATCCACGCCGACGCGCAGCGCTCGATCGTGCCGAAGCTCTTCCACAACGGGGCGCCGAACTCGATGCTGCAGAACATGGTGAAGCGCGGCCACGAGGGCCTCTCCGCGGGACGCGGCTTCTACGACTGGAGCGGCTGCGACAAGGACCTCGTGAGGAGGCTCGCCTCCTCGCGCCTCGCGAAGCTCCTCGCCTTCCTCCACGACGGCATCGAGCCGCTGCCCGAGCGCGCGCGGCCCAAGGACGCGGCGCCGTGAAGGCGTCGCTCGCCCCGGGCCTCGCGACGACGACGAAGATCCGCGTCGACGAGCCGCGCGTGATCAGCTTCATGGGCGACGATTGCCGCGTCTACGCCACGCCGCGCATCATCTCCGACGTCGAGTACACCTGCCGCGATTTCCTGCTCGCGCACCTCGATCCGGGCGAGGACTCGGTCGGCACGCAGGTGCACTGGCACCACGTCGGGCCGGCGCTGCTCGGCGCCGAGGTCACGCTCGACATCCGCGTCGCCAGCGTGGACGGCCGGCGCGTCACCTTCGAGGCGAAGGTCTCCGACGGCGCCGACGCGGTTGCGCACGGCACGCACGAGCGCTTCGTCGTCGACGTGCAGAAGGTGCGCGAGCGCCTGCTGAAGAAGGCGAAGAAGCCCTAGCGGCCGAGCTTCGCGAGGAAGGCGCGCACGCGCTTCGCGTTGGTGCCGAAGTCGCCGCGCCCGACGCGCGAGTGCGAGCGCACGTCGACGCGGCTGCCCGCGCCTTCGGCCTGCACGCGGATCGCGACGTCGTCGGTGAAGCCCATGAAGAGCGTCGTGTCGGTGGCCTCGATGCGGCCCTCCGCCGGCACCGCCGCCACGATCGTCCAGCCGAGCGATTTCGCCGCCGCGAGCGCGCGCTCGTACGCCTGCTCGCGGGAGACGTCGAGCAACGCGGGCGCGATATCGGGATAGGTCTTCTTCTGGATCGCCGCCGTCTCCTCGCCGCCGTAGTCGGCCTTGACCGGCGCACTCGCGCGCAGCGGCGCGATGTCGACGTAGCGCGGCGGGTTCGCCGGATCGGTCGTGATGTCGTTGATCGGCGCGCTGCGCTTCGCGGTGTACGCCCACGGGATGCCGAAGCCGAGCGCGCCGAGCACGACGCCGGCGATCGCGAGCACGCTCACGCGCCGCGGCGGCGCGCCGGAAATCGCCAGCGTGCCGCCGATGCCGGCGGCCAGTCCGCCCGCGAGCCCGATCCACGCCGCCCAGCGCAGGATCGTGAACGCCACGCGGTAGTCCCACGACCCGGCGCGGTTGCCCCAGCCTCCCGCGAGAACGGCCAGGACCGCGAGCGCGGCGAGCGCAAAGCCCGCGAGCGCGATCCACGCCGGCCCGCGCACGCGGTCGACGAAAGTGGGCTCGGTATAGACGGCCGATTCGTCCATGATCTTTCCTCAGGCGTTGCGCTTCTTCATCGCGTCGACGAGCGGCGTGAGGATGTCCATCGGCAGCGGGAAGACGATCGTCGAGGACTTGTCGCCGGCGATCTGGGTGAGCGTCTGCAGGTAGCGCAGCTGCATCGCCTCGGGCTGCTTCGCGAGCATCTGCGCCGCCTCGAGCAGCTTCACCGACGCCTGCAGCTCGCCCTCGGCGTGGATCACCTTGGCGCGGCGGTCGCGCTCGGCCTCGGCCTGGCGCGCGATCGCGCGCACCATCGTCTCGTTCAGGTCGATCTGCTTGATCTCGACGTTCGACACCTTGATGCCCCAGGCGTCGGTCTGCGTGTCGAGCGCGCGCTGGATGTCCATGTTCAGCTTCTCGCGCTCCGCGAGCATCTCGTCGAGCTCGTGCTTGCCGAGCACCGCGCGGAGCGTCGTCTGCGCGAGCTGGCTGGTGGCGGTGAGGTAATCGGCGACCTGGATGATCGACTTCTGCGGGTCGACCACGCGGAAGTACACCACCGCGTCGACCTTGACCGAGATGTTGTCGCGCGAGATCACGTCCTGCGGCGGCACGTTGAAGACGATGGTGCGCAGGTCGACCCGCACCGCCTGCTGCAGCACCGGCCAGACGATGATCAGCCCCGGCCCCTTCACGCGCCAGAAGCGCCCGAGCTGGAACACGACCGAGCGCTCGTACTCGCGCATGATGCGGAACGACCAGAACACGACCACGAGGACGACGACGAGAAAGACGGTGCCAAAGTTGAGAGCGAACATTTTTTTCAGGCTCCTGGATCAGGGACGACGTCGAGCAGCAGGCCTTCCATCCGGGCGACGCGCACGCGCTGGCCCGCCTTGAGCGGCGTCGCGCAGCGGATGCGCCAGGTCTCGCTGTGCACGCGCGCCCAGCCCTCGCGATCGCAGTCGGCGAGGACCTCGCCGGTGCTGCCGACCATCTGCTCGGCGCCGCTCACCACGGGCCGCCGGCGCGCCTTGAGCGCGCTGCCGACGACGACGAAAACGAATGCGACGCTCACCGCGGCGACGCCGAGGATGAGCGGCAGCGGCAGGCTGAACCCCGGCACGTCGGTGTCGATCAGCATCACCGAGCCGGTGACGAACGCGACGGCGCCGCCGACCCCGAGCGAGCCGTACGCGGGAAAGAACAGCTCCGCCGCCATGAACGCGATGCCGAGCAGCACGAGCGCGAGCCCGGCGTAGCTCACCGGCAGCAGGTGGAAAGCATAGAGCGCGACCACGATGCAGATCGCGCCCGCCACGCCGGGGAACACGAGGCCCGGGTTCGAGAACTCGAAGAACAGCGCGTAGATACCGGCGAGCACCAGGAGGTAGGCGAAGCTCGGGTCGGTGATGACCGACAGGAAGCGCGTGCGCCAGTCGGGCTCGAGCGAGACCACGGCGGCGCCCGCGGTGGCGAGCGTCTTCTCGCCGGCCGCCGTGGCGAGCTTGCGGCCGTCGAGGCGCTTCAGGAGGTCGGGCACGTCGGCCGCGATCAGGTCGATCACCTTGAGCTTCAGCGCCTCGCTCGCGGGCAGGCTCACCGCCTCGCGCACCGCGCGCTCGGCCCAGTCGGCGTTGCGCCCGCGCATCTCGGCGAGCCCGCGTATGTACGCGGCGGCATCGTTCACCTGCTTGCGCGTCATCGTGTCGCCGGCCGGGGCCGGCTTCGCGGCCTTGCCCTTGTCCGGGGCGCTCACGGGCTCGTCACCGCCCCGGGAGCCGCCCCCGATCGCGACCGGCGTCGCCGCGCCGAGGTTGGTCGCCGGCGCCATGGCGGCGACGTGGCTCGCGTACAGGATGTAGGTGCCGGCGCTCGCGGCCCGCGCACCGCCCGGGGCCACGAAGGAGGCGACCGGAATGGGGGACGCGAGGATGTCCTTGATGATGGCGCGCATCGAGGTGTCGAGGCCGCCGGGGGTGTCCATCCGCAGCACCACCAGCTCGGCGCCGTCGCGGCCGGCGCGCTCGATGCCGCGGTGGACATAGTCGGCGGTGGCCGGCCCGATCGCCCCGGTCACCGTCAGCACCACCACCGGCCCGGCGAAGACCCAGGTGGGCGCGAGCACGAGCGCGATGAGGAGCCAGACCCTTCGCATGGGCCCGATCATACGCCGGGCCGGGAAAGCAGCGCCTCGAGCGCCCGCGCCGCCTCCGGGGAAAGCGTCCCCTTCGCCAGGCCGAGGGGCAGGGTGCGCAGCGACAGCAGCCGGTAGAGCTCGAGCGAGCCGGGCGCCTGCTCGGCGAGCGCGTCGAGGTGCTTGCGGATGGTGCCGACGTCGCCGCGGGCGACCGCGCTGCCCAGGCCCCCGGCGGGCCCGAACGCCTCGACGTTGTCGAGCGTCCCGCGCGCGAGCGGCAGGAGCGCGGCGAGCGCCTGCTCCTCGGGAATGCCGAGCCGCTTCCAGAGGTCGAGGGCCTCCTGGACGAGCGCGATCACGAAGCCGCCGACGAAGTTGGCCGACGCGTGGTACAGGGCGCGGCTGCCCGGCGGCAGCCGGAACGGCCGGCCGCCGATCGCGCGCGCGAGGCGCTCGAGCTCCGCCGCGAGCGGCTCCGAGCCGGCGATCGCGACGCCCGCGCCGTCGAGGGAGGCGACGGCCTCGCCCGGGCGCGCGAACATGCGCAGGGGATGGAAGCCTCCGATCGCGGCGCCCTCGCCCGCCGCCTTGTGCAGGAGGTCGAGCTCGCCCGCGCCGCTGCAGTGGACGCAGGCCTTCCCGGGGGCCCAGCGGAGCCCGGCCGCCACGGGCTCGATGGCGTCATCCGGGACGCTCAGGAAGACGATGTCGGCCAGCGCGATGGCCTCCTGCGCCGGGACCGCCCGGGCCCCGGGGATGTCCCGCGCCAGGGCCTCGGCCGCCGCCGGGCTGCGGCTCGAGACCGCGACGACCTGGACCCCCGCCCGGCCGAAGGCCCGGGCGAGCCCGGACCCCAGCCTCCCGGCCCCCACGAACGCGATTCTCATCGATAGACCCGGTAGAAACCGAAAGTTGTAAGCGCTGTCCATTGTAGGGCCCGCCGGCCCGGGGGCGGCCCCGGGCGTCAACCGCCCGGGCCGTCGCGCGTTAGTTCGGTTGCCCGGAGGATCGGGCACCCCCTATTTTGGACAGAGAGAAGGAAGCACCATGAAGAGAACGATCGCAATCCTGATGGCCGCGCTTTTCGCCGGCACGACCCTGAGCGCCATCGCGCAGGGCACCGCCCCGGCTCCGGCCGATACGCCGAAGGCCGAGAAGAAGGTCGAGAAGAAGGAAAAGAAGGCCGCCAAGAAGGCCGCGAAGAAGGAAAAGAAGGCGGCGAAGAAGGCCGAGAAGAAGGAAGGCTGAGCTTTTTTCAGCGCGCGGCGTCCAGCGCCGCGGAACGCAAAAAGGCGGGCCTCCCCCGCCTTTTTGCTTTTGGCACGTCGGAGTTCCCGGAGCGCTACAATCGGGCCCGGCTTGAGAAGCCGGTCGGCGCCCCCATCTAGCGTCCCGACCCCTCCACGGAGAGCTCCTGCCCATGATCAAGCGCGTTTTCCTGTTCCTCGTCACCAACCTCGCCGTCCTGCTGCTGCTCTCGGTCGTGCTGCGGGTCCTGGGCGTGGACCGGTTCCTCACCGCGAACGGGATCGACTACGCCCAGCTCCTCGTGTTCTCGGTGATCGTCGGCTTCGCCGGGTCGATCTTCTCTCTGCTCATCTCCAAGCAGATGGCGAAGTGGTCGACCGGCGCGCGCGTGATCGACGAGCCGCAGGGCGCGCACGAGCGCTGGCTCGTGGACACGATCCGGATGCTCGCGCAGAAGGCGGGCGTCGGCATGCCCGAGGTCGCCGTCTACGAAGGCGCGCCGAACGCGTTCGCGACCGGGGCGTTCCGCGACTCGTCGCTGGTCGCGGTGTCGACCGGGCTGCTGAACTCGATGAACCGCGAGGAGATCGAGGCCGTGCTCGGCCACGAGCTCTCGCACGTCGCCAACGGCGACATGGTGACGCTGACGCTGATCCAGGGCGTCGTGAACACCTTCGTCGTTTTCTGCTCGCGCATCGCCGGCTACATCGTCGACAAGGCGGTGTTCCGCACCGAGCGCGGCGTCGGCCCGGGCTATTTCGTCACCGTGATCGCGTTCCAGATCGTGTTCGGCATCCTCGCCTCGCTCATCGTCGCCTGGTTCTCGCGCCGGCGCGAGTTCCTGGCTGACGCCGGCTCGGCGCGTCTGCTCGGCCCGCAGCCCATGATCCACGCGCTGCAGCGCTTGGGCGCGCTCGAGCACGGCGAGCTGCCGCAGTCGATGTCGGCGTTCGGCATCGCGCCGTCGTCGTCGGGCTGGATGGCGATGTTCGCGTCGCACCCGCCGATCGAGGACCGGATCCGGGCGCTGCAGGCCCCGGGCGCCTAGCGCGCCGGCGCTGCGGGCAGCGCGAGGTCCTTGCGCCCGAGGCGCTTCAGCGCGATCAGCCCGAAGAACAGCGCGATGCGCGCGCGCGTGGCGAGCGACGGCTTCCAGTTGCCCGCGAGGATGCTGACGATCGCGGGATAGAGTCCGAAGCGCTTCTTCTCCGCGAACCAGACCTCGCGGAACGCCGGGTCGTAGAAGCCGACCGCGAAGCGCCGGAAATGGTGGTAGCGCTTGCGCACCACGCGCTCGTAGCGCGCAAAGGCGTGCGCCGAGAGATCGCCCTTCGTCAGCCCCGCGTCGATCGCCTCGGCCGCCTCGATCCCGCCCTGCATCGCGAGCAGCACGCCGGTCGAGAAGATCGGATCGAGGAACGCGGCCGAGTCGCCCACCGCGACCCAGCGCTCGCCGGCCATCTTCGTGGCGAGATAGGAGTAGTCGACGTCGACGCGCGCCGGCGACGTGCGCTTCGCGCGCTCGAGCAGCGCCGCGGCCTGGGGCGTCGCCGCGAAGTAGTGATCGAGGCTCGCCTCGGCGCTCGCCTTCGCCTCGCGCCGGTGCGTTGCCTTGGGAATCACCGCGCCGATGCTCATCACCGTGTCGGTGAGCGGGATGAACCACAGCCAGCCCATGTCGGGCCGCGTGAACATGCGGATGTCGCCGGCGCGGCGGCCTTCGGCGCGCGGCACGCCGACGACCTGCGCGTGGATGGCGATGTTCTGCAGCATCGGGTCGTACTCGTGCCGGCCGAAGCGGTTCACGATCACGCCAGCGCGGCCGGAGGCGTCGACCACGGCCGCGACGCGCGCGGAGCGCTCGGCGCCGTCCGCGTCCGCGTACTTGACCGTCACGCCGTCGGCGTCGAAGGCCGCGTCGAGGAAGCGGTGGCGCTCGCGCACGTCGGCGCCGCTGCGCGCCGCGTGGCGCAGCAGGATGTCGTCGAAGCGCTCGCGGTCGACCTGGTACGACAGCGGGGTCGGCGTCTCCACCGCGTGCGCGAAGTCCGCGTACTGCTCGGTGACGCCGTCGGGCCGGCGGAAGCTCGCGCCCCACTTCGGCATGAAGCCGCCGCCCGTGATCGCCTCGAACGCGCCGAGCTCCCGCAGCACCTCGTTGTTCCAGGGCAGCTGCGACTCGCCGATGTGGAAGCGCGGAAACTTGTCGCGCTCGAGCAGGAGCACCTTGCGGCCGCGGCGCACCAGCGCCGTCGCGGCGCTCGAGCCGCCGGGGCCGCCGCCGATGACGGCGACGTCGTAGTCCAATTGCTTGTTCGTCATCACCGCCATCCTCACCCGATCAGCTTATCGTATTCGGCGTGCGTTCCAATCCAGAACCAATACATCCCGCCCTCTACTTCCATCCCGAGCGCGCGATAGTGCGCCCCGACACGCGCCGACCAGTGATCTCCGAGCTTCTTGAAATGAAGCGATGGATGCCGAGGATCGGTCTTCAGAAGCTCGAAATTCTTGTCGGCCAGCCCGCGTATTTCGGTCGGAAGAGCATCGTACCGCGCCCAGAACGCGGGCGATGCGTAGTGCTTCAAATCTTTCGCGCTTTCCCGGCGTTGTAATCGGCGAGCGCCTGGGCTGCCATCGCGTCCAGCTTTCCAGACCTCGAATCGGCCTCGATCTGACGATCCCAGAGCCCGTGGTCGAACTCGGCGAACCAGGTGCGGAATTCGGCCAGCTCCTGCTCGGACAGGGACTGGATTTGCTTCTCGATTTGTTCGATCTTGCTCACGGTGTCATTTTAGCACCGCGCCGATCGCTGTCCGAGAAAATGGCAGGCAGGCTCAGGCCTTCGGCATGAGTGTCAGTTGCCCGGCCCGTGCCAGCACCAGTGCCACGGCTCGTAGGCGTACCCCTGGTCGTTGCCGCGCGGGAAAGAAAGCCGGAACCCGAAGCGGCCGGCGTTGCGCTGCAGCCACTCGAACGCGGCCGTGCGCTCGAACTCCTCCTCCAGCGGGCGCACGCCGTCGGTCGTGACGTCGACGGCGCAGCCGGAGTGGTGCTCGCTGTACCCGGGCGGCGCGCTGACGCGCAGGATCTCGTCGATCGGGATGCCGCGCTCGAGCTTCGCGCGGACGATCGCGGCCTGGCGGTCGATCGAGCGGAACGCGGACACGATGCGCAGCGGCACGCCGTCGCCGCGCGCGGCGGCGCACAGGGCGCTCCACGCGCGCGCGGCCGCGGGGACGAGCCGGTGCTCGCGGCCGCCCGCGTCGACCTCGGCGACGACGAGGTCCGCGGCCTCGCGATGCCGGACCAGCGAGCGCTCGGCAATCCGCTCGCGCAGGCGCAGCGCCTGCCACACGCGCTGCGGCGTCGCCGGCATCTCGATATTG
>DATDMW010000305.1:0-5014 GCA_036518595.1 Burkholderiales bacterium | reverse complement strand
TCCGCCGCGTGGTCCCGGCGAATCACCGTCGCGGTCGTGTGCACGAGCGCGCGCAGCCGCTCGGCGGCGCGGCCCGAGCGCAGCTCCTCGAGCCACGACAGCAGGACCGACAGGGCCACGATGGCGGCGATGACCGCGGCGCCGCGCGGCTCGCCGCTCAGCTGCGCGGCCCCGGCGAGCGCCAGGAGCAGCAGCGGGAAGGGGCTGGCAAAAAGACGGACCAGGCGCGCGAGCGGCGCGATGGCGCGCTCCCCGGCGACGACGTTCGGTCCGTGGCGCGCGAGCCGCGCGACCGCCTCACGGCGCGTCAGGCCATCCTCGATCCCGGGCGATGGCGCGTGGTGGCGCTGCGCCGCGCGGTCCGGGGCGGCGTGCATGGACGGCACAGCCGCAGCCGCCTAGGGCCGTCCGCGGAGGCCTTCCGGCGCCGCGAACGCGTAGAGCTCGTCGATCACAGGGAGCGGGCGCACTTCGGGCTTGGGTGGAAGGGAATCGGGATCCGGCGGTACATCGTCGCCTCCATGAGCGTTCGCCCGAAGATAGATCGTCCGGCGCCGCCTCAATTTGATGCACGTCAAATGCGGAGGCGGCCGATGGGCGACCATGGCGGGGTGGATCGCGCCCGGGGAGACGCGAATGGACACGGACTTGTACGACGCACCGCAGCTGCAGGCGGTCCCGAGCCGGTGGTTCGAGCAGAGCCCGGACCCGGTGCTCGTGACCGACCCGGACGGAACGATACGCTACGTGAATCCCGCCTTCGAGCGCGTCACCGGCTACGGCCGCGGGGAAGCCCTCGGGCGCACGCCGGCCATGCTGAAATCGGGCATCCACGAGCCCGACTTCTACCGTGGTCTGTGGCAACAGCTGCTCGCGGGCAAGCCGTTCCGCGCGGTGTTCGTCAACCGGCGCAAAGGCGGCGAGCTGTTCCACGCGGAGAACGTCATCTGGCCGCTCATCGACGCCGACGGCCGCATCGCGGCGATCGTGTGCGAGAGCCGCGACGTCAGCGAGCGCGTGCGCAGCATCGAGAAGCTCGCTCACGCCGCGACGCACGATCCGCTGACGGACCTGCCGAACCGCACGCTGTTCCTGGACCGCCTGGGCCAGGCGCTGCGCCAGGCGACGCGGCGCAACGAGACAGTGGCCGTCGCGATCATGGACATCGACCGCTTCCGCGACACGAACAATATCTTCGGCCATCCCGCGGGCGACGCCGTGCTGCGCGCGGTGGCGCGCCGCACCGAAGCGTACGTGCGCGAAGCGGACACGGTCGCCCGCATCGGCGGGGACGAGCTGGCCCTGCTCCTGCCGGGCGCGGACGACCACGCGGCCGCGGTGCTCGAGAAGGTGCGCGCGGCGAACGCCGTTCCGGTCGAGTTCGACGAGCGCTCGATCGGGGTATCGGTGAGCATCGGGGCGTGCAACTTCCCCACCGATGGCCGCGACGTCGAGGATCTGCACAAGCGCGCCGACGTCGCGATGTACGAGGCGAAGCGCTCGGGGGGAAACCGCGTGCGTTTCTACGGCGACAAGTGAGCGCGCTGCCGCAAGCGCTGCTCGATCCGGCGTGCTATCCGGATGCCATGGACGGCGTGGAGCTGCTCGAGACCCACATCTCATGGGTCTTCCTCGCGGGCGAATACGCGTACAAGGTCAAGAAGCCCGTGCGGCTGCCATTCCTCGACTTCGGCACGCTCGCCGCGCGGCGCCGCTTCTGCGAAGAGGAGCTGCGCATCAACCGGCGCACGGCGCCGGAGCTCTATCTCGGCGTCGTGCCCATCGTGAGCGGCGGCGCGGGCTGGCGCGTCGACGCGCCCGGCGAGCCCGCGGAGTACGCGATCCGGATGCGGCGCTTCCCGCAGGACGCGCTCGCCGACCGCGTGGCGAAGCGCGGCGCGCTCGGCGCGGCGCAGGTCGACGCGCTCGCGGCGGCGATCGCACGGTTCCACGCGGCGATCCCGGCCGCGCCGCCGGGAAGCCTGCTCGGCGATCCCGAGCGCGTGACCGGCCCGGTGCTCGCGAACTTCGAGGAGATCACGGCCTCGCCGGGCGACGCCCCGCGTCTCGAAGGGCTGCGCCGCTGGACGCGCCGCGAGGGCGGGCGCTTGCGCGAGGCCTTCGCCGGGCGCAAGCGCGACGGGTTCGTGCGCGAGTGCCACGGCGACCTGCACCTGGGCAACATCGTGTTTCTCGGCGGCCGGCCGCTGCTCTTCGACGGCATCGAGTTCTCGGCGGAGCTGCGCTGGATCGACGTGATGAGCGAAGCGGCGTTCCTCGTCATGGATCTGCTGGAGCACGGGCTCGACTCCGCCGCGTGGCGCTTCCTCAACGCCTACCTGGAGTCGACCGGCGACTACGCCGGCGTTCGTGTGCTGCGCTATTACCTCGTGTACCGCGCGATGGTGCGCGCCAAGGTGATCCGGATGCGGGAGCTCGACGGCGCGTACCTGCGCTATCTCGCGCTCGCCGACTTTCTCGCGGTGTCGGCGCGGCCGGCGCTCGTGCTCATGCACGGCCTCGCGGGCTCGGGCAAGACCACCGTGGCGCAGGCGCTGCTCGAGCGCGTGGGCGCGATCCGCGTGCGCTCGGACGTGGAGCGCAAGCGCCTGTTCGGCCTCGAGCCGGCGTCGCGCACGCATTCGGAGCTCTACGCGGGAATCTACGCGCTCGAGGCGACGCAGCGGACGTACGAGCGGCTGCGCCAGGTCGTGCGCGACGTGGTCGGCTCCGGCCGCACGGTGATCGTCGACGCCGCGTCGCTCAGGCGCGAGGATCGCGAGGGCTTCGCGGCGCTCGCGCGCGAGCTGGATGCCTCGTTCCTGATCGTCTCGTGCCGCGCCTCGCACGCCGAGCTGCGTCGTCGCGTGACGCTGCGCGAGGTGGCGATGCGCGACGCATCCGAGGCGGGGGTCGAGGTGCTCGAGCGCCAGATCGCGACGCAGGAGCCGATCGCGGACGACGAGCTCCCGCACGTCGGGGCGGTCGATACCGAGGGCGACCTGCGCGCCGCGGTGGACGCGCTCGCGGCACGGCTGTCGCGCGCGGAGGCGCCGGCCGCGGCGCGGCCCTCCACGACGGAGGCGTGACTCCCGCACGCGGGGCGCCATGGAGATCCGTTTTCTCGGCGCGACCGGGACCGCCACCGGCTCCAAGTACCTGCTGCGGAGCGGGCGCGCCAGCGTGCTCGTGGACTGCGGCCTGTTCCAGGGCTTCAAGCAGCTGCGCCTGCGCAACCGGGCGCCGATGCCGGTCGAGGCGGACGCGATCTCCGCCGTCGTGCTGACGCACGCGCATATCGACCACAGCGGCTATCTGCCGCTGCTGGTGCGCAGCGGCTTCAGGGGCCGGGTGTACTGCAGCGAGGCGACCCGCGACCTGTGCCGCATCCTCCTTCCCGACAGCGGCCGCTTGCAGGAGGAGGACGCCGACTACGCCAACCGGCACGGTTTCTCGAAGCACAAGCCGGCGCTGCCGCTCTACACCGAGGAGGACGCGAAGCGCTGCCTGAAGAATTTCTCCCCGGTCCCGTTCTCGCGCGAGACCGCCGTCGCAGATCTCCGCGTCAGCTTGCTGCCCGCCGGCCATATCCTCGGCGCCTCGATCGTGCGCGTCGAACACGGCGAGCGCGTCCTGGTCTTCTCCGGCGATCTCGGGCGACCGGAGGACCCCATCATGGCGCCCCCGAGCGAGATCCGCGCGGCGGACGCGCTGGTGGTGGAATCGACGTACGGCAACCGCCGGCACGATCGGGCGGACCCGAAGATCAAGCTCGGGGAGGTGATCCGGCGCACCAGCGCGCGCGGGGGCGTGGTCGTCATCCCGTCGTTCGCCGTCGGCCGAGCGCAGTCGCTGCTCTACGCGATCCACCGGCTCAAATCCGAGGGCGCGATCCCGGCCGGGTTGCCGGTGTACCTGAACAGTCCGATGGCGGCCGACGTGACGGCGATCTACCGCGCGCACCGCGGCGAGCACCGGCTGAGCGCCGAGCAGTGCGATGCGATGTGCCGCGCCGCCGCTGTCGTCGGAAGCGCCGAGGATTCGAAGCGCTTGAACGAGCGCAAAGGACCGATGGTCATCCTCGCCGGGAGCGGCATGGCCACCGGCGGGCGAGTCGTCCATCATCTCAAGACGTTCGCCCCGGATCCGCGCAACACCATTCTCTTCGCGGGGTTCCAGGCGGGCGGCACGCGCGGCGCGGCGATTCTCTCCGGTTCCGACTCGGTCAAGATCCACGGCCGGTACGTCCCGGTCCGCGCCGAAGTCGACTCCCTCGAGAATCTCTCGGCGCACGCGGACGGCGCCGAGATCCTGGACTGGTTGCGACGGTTCGAGCGCCCGCCGCGGCAGACCTTCGTCACCCACGGCGAGCCGGCCGCCGCGGACGCGATGCGGCTGAAGATCGAGGAGACGCTGCGCTGGCGCGTCCGGGTTCCGGATTATCTCGAGAGCGCCGAGATCGGTTGATCCGCGGTCCTGATGCGACATCATGACCGGCACAGCCGCGCCGCTCGCGGCGCGTCGACCCGGGTCAGGGGGCCCTGGGCCCTTCGACCGGCGCGCCCGCCGGCCGGTTCGGCGCGCGCGTGCGGGTCATCCAGCCGCCGATCAGCAGCAGCACCGCGTTCGACCAGAACACCGGGAACACTCCGCCCGCCGTGCCGAGCGAGCCGAACACGACCGGCACGGCGATCTGCGTGAACTTGTTGACCGCGAGCCGCATCCCGAGCGCCTCGCCCGCTCGTCCCGGCGGCGAGTCGTTGTAGGTGAGGATGATCGACAGCGGCTGCCCGCTGCCGAGGCCCAGCCCGAGGAAGAACGAGATCGCGCCGAGCACGAAGGGGTTCTCGAACATCGGGAACGCGAAGTAGGTGACGCCCGCCATCGCGAGCGACGCGGCGAGCAGGCGCCGCTCGCCGAAGCGCATCGCGAGCCGCGGCATCCACAGCCGCACGCAGAAGGCGGCGACGGCTTGCATCGCGAGGACCACGCCGATCGACGACGCCGACAGTCC
>DATDMW010000304.1:0-19712 GCA_036518595.1 Burkholderiales bacterium | reverse complement strand
CTGCCGCAGGTGCAAGGCATCAGCCAGTCGAAAGAAGACGAGCTGCTGCTGAACCAGGTCCCGCCGTTCTCGTTCATGTGGCAGACGTCGTACACGCGGACGAGCAAGGCGGTGCCGGATTCCGGTGCCGGCATCGACGGGAACTCCCAGAACGGCCAAGTGCTCTTCCCGCAGCAGGCGAGCCTGTTCTACGCCGGACGCGTCGCGCCCGGCCTCGGCAGCTTCGTGCAGATCACGTACGACAGCGTCGCGGGCAACGTCCACTGGGACAACACCGAGCTGCGCTACGCGCAGCAGGCGAGCCTGCTCTCGAGCCCCCTCACCTGGGGCCTGACGATGAACAACAACCCCACGGTGCAGGACATCTTCAACAGCACGCCGGCGTGGCAGACGCCGTTCGACCAGCGCTCGAACGCCGCCCCCGTCCCCGGCGCCGCGACGCTGATCGACGGCGGGCTCGCGGGCCGCGTCGCCGGCCTGACCGGATATCTATGGTGGAAGAACTCGGTCTACGCCGAGCTCGGCCTGTACCGGTCCGCGCCGCAGGGCCACGAGTTCCGCAACGGCGCGGGTCCGCTCGACAGCACGAACGCGGACGGCACGCTGATCAGCAACGCCCCGTACTGGCGGGTCGCCTACGAGCACCAATGGGACCGCAACTCGCTCTCGGTCGGCGCCTACGGCCTCACCGCCAAGATCAGCCCCGAGGGACAGCCGGTCGGTCCGCCGGCCGACAAGTTCGTCGACACCGCGGTCGACGCGCAGTACCAGTTCATCGGCGACGAGCACATCCTGTCCGGGCAGACGACCTACATCAAGGAGAAGCAGACGCTCGACGCGACCTTCGGAGCGGCCGGCTCGGACAACGCGACCAACGATCTGAAGACCTTCAGAGTCGGCGCGAGCTACTACTACCGACGCAACTACGGCGGCGCGCTCGGATACTTCTCGACGACGGGCAGCGCGGACGCGACGCTGCGCGGCATGGCGGCGGTCACCGGGTTCGCGAATGGCAGCCCGAACAGCAACGGCTGGATCGGCGAGCTCGACTGGGTGCCTTATCAGAACGTCAAAGTCGCGCTGCAGTACATCGCCTACGACAAGTTCAACGGCGCCAAGACCGATTATGACGGCAGCGGCCGCAACGCGAAGGACAACAATACGCTGTACCTGCTCGGCTGGCTGGCGTTCTAGCGAGGAGACCAACATGCGCATCAAGATTCCGGTATCCGCCTCGATCGTGGCGCTCGCATGCCTCGCGGCCCCGGCCGGCGCCCAGGACGCTGACGCAGCGAAGATCGCGACGCAGACCTGCGCCGCGTGCCACGGGGCGCGCGGCGAGAGCGTCTCGCCCGCATTCCCGCGACTCGCCGCGCAGCGGGTCGAGTATCTCGACGCCCAGCTGAAGGCCTTCCGCGACCGTACGCGCGCCGACCCGATGGCTCAGGCGTACATGTGGGGCATGGCGTCGCAGCTCGACGATGCCACGATCCGCGGGCTGGCCGACTACTACTCCCGGCAGAAGGCCGTGCACAGCGCTCCGGCGAGAACCGCGCTCGCCCAGGCCGGCAGGGACATCTTCGAGAAGGGCGTTCCCGCCGCGCAGGTCCAGGCCTGCGCAACCTGCCACGGCAAGGACGCCCAGGGTACGAGCGCCTTCCCGCGCCTGGCCGGCCAGCACGCCGAGTACATCGTCAAGCAGCTCGTGCTGTTCAAGGAGCAGCTGCGCGAGGAAGGCACGGCTCCCGTGATGCACGGCGTGAGCCGCGGCATGTCGTTCGAGCAGATGGAGGCGGTCGCCGCCTACCTCGCATCGCGCTAGCCGGGATGCGAAGACGGGTCCTCCTCGCTTGCGCCGTCGCCGCCGTGTGCGCGGCAGGCCCCGCGCGCGCCGATCCGGCCGAGGAGCTCGAGCGCCTGCGCGCCGAATCGGCTCGGCTGCATCTCGAGGTGGATGCCCTCGACGCGCGAATACGCGCGCTCGAGCGCGGAGTCGGAAATGGCGCCGTCCGCGCGGACGGCCCCGCCGCGGCGGCGGCGCCCCTGCGGCCCGACCTCTCGCCGCTCGCACAGCTGCGGCTGAGCTGGTCGCGGGTCGAGCGCGGCGTTCCCGCCGAGCGCGTCGAGAGCCTGCTCGGCAAGCCCGACAAGCTTCTCCGCATCGACGGCAGCCCGGTCTGGTACTACGTCTATCCGGGCGTGGGCCGCGGCTCCGTCTTCTTCGACGCCGGCGGGAAAGTCTCAAGCACCCAATCCCCAGACGCCGGCTGGTCGAGATAGATCCGCCCGCGTTTTCCGACGCCGATGCAGGCCGCGTGAATTTTTCCGAAGCGGTCGGACTTTCCTGACGCTCCCGGCCGGGGAACCCGGTATATTGGTTTCACTTCGCCTGACATTCCCGGAGAGGGGAGCATGGCCACAAAAACACGAATCGCCGCCGCCGCCCTCGCCGCCGGGTTCGCGCTCGCCGCCCAGGCGCAGGACATCCTCATCGGCCAGGTCTCCTCGCAGACCAGCTCGGTCACCGCGGCGAATGCCAAGGCGCTCTACGCCGGCATCACCGCCTACTTCGAGTACGTGAACGCGAAAGGCGGCGTCGACGGCCGCAAGGTCAAGCTCGTCAACAAGGACGACGAGCTCAAGACCGACAAGATGATCGCGCTCACCCACGAGCTCATCGCCGACCGCAACGTGCTCGCCCTCGCCGGCTACCAGAACACCGGCGGCATCACCGAGGTCGCGAAGCAGGACATCGCCGGCAAGTCCGGAATCGCGATGATCGCGCCCTTCCAGGGCGACAAGAGCATCGTCAGCGCGCCCAACTTCTTCCCCTTCCGCTCGGGCTACCCCGACGAGGTGATCGCGCTCATGCGCGAGGCGGTGTTCACGCAGAAGAAGCGCGTCGTCATCGTCGCGCAGAACGTCACCTACGGCCCGCCGATCATGAAGCTGATCCAGGAGGAGGCGCCGAAGGAAGGGCTGAGCGTCGCCGCCTACGTCAGCCTCGACGCGACCCAGCCCGAGAAGATCCCGGCGATCGTGAAGGACGTCGTCGCCCAGGTGGTGAAGCTGAATCCCGACGCCGTCCTCATCCTCGGCGGCGGCCGCCACACCTTCGAGTTCGTCAAGCAGTTCAAGGAGTCGCCCGCCGAGAGCGCGCAGCTCTACCTCATGTCGGTCGTGCCGCCCGAGTCGATCGTCAAAATGGTGGGCGAGCAGAAGGCGCGCGGCATCGTCATCTCGCAGGCCGTCCCGTATCCCTATTCGGCGACGCTGCCGCTGGTCGGCGAATACCAGAAGCTCATGAAGCAGTACGCGCCCAACGAGCCGCTCTCGTTCTCCTCGCTCGAGGGCTTCGTCGTCGCCAAGATCACCGTCGAGGCGCTCAAGCGCGCGAGCCCCAAGCCCACGCGCGAGAAAGTGCTCAAGGCGGTCGCCCACATGGGCGAGCTCAATCTCGGCGGCGTTTACGTCAACTACACGCCGAAGGAGCGCAAGGGCTGGGGCGGCGTCGACCTGACGGTGATCGGACCCGGCGGCAAGCTGCTGCGCTAGCGCGCAGCGCGCGCCTTCAGCTCGCGCAGCTCGGCCTCGGTCCTCGTCGTCATCACCGCGACCTTGCGCGCGCGGTAGTACGGGATCACGACCCGCATCGTCCCGTCGCGCTCGTCGAGCGACAGATAGCGCGGCTCGGCGCCGCGCGTCGGCAGCTCGAACGCGTCCCACTTGCCGGTCGCCGGGTCGTAGCGCATGAGGCGGTCGGCGCCCCAGAGGTTGGTCCACGGGCGGTGCTGGCTGTCGACCTGCACCTGGTAGGGCTGGAGATCTCCGGGCAGCTTCACGTACGACACCGCGCGCGTCACCGTATCGATGCGCGCGAGCGTCCCGCCCCAGGAGTCGCCCACCCAGAGCACGTCGCCCGCCTTGTCGGTGCCCATGCGCCGCGGCCCTTGCGCCCAGGGGAAGGGCCCGTTGAAGTCGGGCTGCGCGTAGGTTTCGTAGAACTTGCGCGCCTCGGGCGCGACGCGGTCCATCTCCTCCTTCACCGGCGCGAGCCGGATTTCGGCGGCCTGGCCGACGGGCCCGGTCGACGCGCCGTCGCCGACCCCGATGATGTCGAGCTGCATCTCGGCCCAGTAGCCGTTGCCGTTGCGATCGGCGGCCGCACCGTAGGTCGTGCCGGTGCCGTTCGGCGTCTTGTAGGTGAGGGACTTGTAGCCGGTGAAGCTCTGCGTCTGCGGGTCGAAGCGCAGCGCGCCATCGGGCGCCGACACCCAGATGCGGCCCTTGCCGTCCCAGTCCACCGTGGTCGCGCCGCCGGTGGGCGACATGCCCTCGGGCGGCATGTACACGTCGATCTTCTCGGTCTTCGGATCGAGGTGCGCGAGGCCCCCGCGCCCCGGGTTGACGTTGAACCAGATCGTGCCGTCGGGCGCGCGCGTCATGCCGTGCGTCTGCGCGGCGAGCTCGCCGCGTCCCGGGATCCTGACCAGCTTCACGTCGCCCGAGCGGGAGTCGATGCGGCCGATGGTCGTGCGCTTGTTCGGCAGATTGCAGGTGAACCAGATGTCGCCCGAGAGATCGAGCCACGCGTCGTGCACGCCCCAGCCCGGGATCAGCACCGAGGGCGTGCCGAGCGACCAGTCGCTGCCGTCGTTCTGCACGAAGTTTGCCGGCAGCCCCGCGTCCGGGTCGAGCGGCAAATCGTACTCGCGGAACACGGCACGAGCCGGCTCGCCGGCAGGGCGCGCGCCCAGGCGCACGTTGGCATAGCTCTGCTGCGGGCCGCGCGCGCGCGCGAGGTACGCGGCGAGCTCCTTCTGATGGAAGTCGAGCAGCCCCGCGGGCTTGCGCTCCTTGCCGACGTAGGTGCCGCCGACGTTCACGTTCTTCATCAGCTCGATGATGGCGTTCCAGCCCGCCTCGTCGAAGCGGTGCTGCAGCGGGTAGCTCGGGGTGTGGCAGCCGGTGCAGTCGTTGCGCACCAGGCGCTTCATGCGCCGGTCCTGCGGCGTGTCCTCGGGCAGCGACGCGAGCATCAGGTGCCCGGGGAGCTGTCGGTACACGGCCTCGGCCGTCGTCATGCGCGCGAGCGTGAAATCCTGCTTCGCGCTCGAGGAGAGATCCACCGGGCTGCGCGACGTGCGGTAGCCGAGCGCCTGCGCCCACACGCGGTACTTGCCCGAGGCGAGCGCCGGAAAGAAATACTCGCCCGACTCGTCGGTGAACACCGTCGTCGTGATGGTGCCGCCCTCGGGCTTGGCCGACACGGTCACGCCGCCCATCTTCTCGCCCTGCGCCGAGCGCACGGCGCCCGAGAGGAGCGCGTCGGCGGCGTGGGCCGACCCGACGACACAGAGCAGGGCGAGCGCGGCGAGCGTGCGCATGGGACCTCCTATTCGGATTCGGGCCGGCGCGCCGGCTCGGAAGGGGGCAAGGTCTTGAGGTAGGCGGCGAGCGCGGCGATCTCCTCGGGCCGGAACTGGCTCCTGAACCCCGGCATGCGCGGGGACCCGCTCGCGATGAAGCTGCGCAGCGTCTCATCCTGTCCGCCCAGGGAATCGCGAGAGAGCACCGGCCCGTACTGCGGGCTGCCGGCGTGCGGCGGCGTGTGGCAGACGCGGCACGACTGGTTGAACAGGCGCATGCCGAGGAGCTGCGTGTCGTCGAGTGCGGGCACGTCCTGCGCGAGCGCCGCGTTGGCGCACAGGCACCCGAGCGACAGCAGGAACAGGACGAGGCGCTTCATGGCTCTCCGACGGACGGACCGGCGGAGTGTATCACCCGCGAGCGCGGGGCTAGCGGTTACGCCCGGGCTTGTCGGGCTTGTCCGGCCGGTCGGGCTTGTCGGGCCGGTCGGGCTTGTCCGGCCGATCGGGGCGGTCCGGCCGATCGGGGCGGTCGGGGCGATCGGGACGATCGGCGCGCTCGGGCCGATCGGCGCGCTCGGGCCCGCCTGCGCGATCCGCGCCCGCGGAGCGGCGGTCGTCGCGCAGCCGTTCCACCTGCGACTTGATGCGCTCGTTCAGGCCCGCGAACACGCCCTCGTTGCGCGTCGGCGCGTAAAGAGTCGGAATGACCCGCAGCGGCTCCGGCGGCAGCCCGAGCCCGCGCGGCGCGAATCCCGCCTCGCCGGCGCGGACCTCGAGCCTGCCCTGCGGTGTGTCGATGACGACCGCGCCGGCATTCACCCGGTCGTAGGTGCCGGGCTCGCCGCGCAGCGCGGCCTCCGGGACGACGAGCGGCTCGTGATCGGTGCCGCGGACCCGGATGGTGGCGTCGAGCGTGCGGATCAGCGCTGCGGCGCCGATCCAGCCCGTCACCGTCCTGAACGAGCCTTTCGCGAGACTGATCTCGGAGCGGTCGTCGCGGCCGCCATCGGCCTTGAATACGTCGACACGGAGCTCGCTGCCGGGCCGCACGGCCATGTAGCCGCCGTCGGCCAGCGCGACGTGGACGTCGCCGTCCGCACCCGTAATGAGACGGTCGCCCTCGTAGAGGCGGTCGCCTGCGCGCAGGCTGCGCAAGGCTCCCGCTCCGTCGTAGTGGAGCGCGTCGCCCTCGACCGGGACGACCTTGCCCGCCACGCGCGGCGATGGCCCCGGAACCGGGGCCTGCGCAAGCGCGGCCTGCGCTGCAATCGCGAAGGCCGCAACGAAGAATCCTAGACGGGGCATTAACGGTCCCTCCCGACCGTGGTCCCGGACGGCACTGTACCCGGTTTCCGCGCCTTACGCGCCGATTCTTCCTGGAATGACCGGGCCCCTCCCCAGAGGCCGTGACGCGCCTTTGTCGCACCCCGCGGCACGAGCGACAACGGCTGAAACAATCGGGGTGTGACTATTTGCCGGATTCGGCTCCGCAGACCGAGTAAGCACGCCGAAGCGGGTCTTTTTGCACCGCAGCGACCGCTCGGGCGGCACTCATTCGCCGATCGCCGCGGTGTCGACGAAGATGCGCCGTATCCTCGGATAGCGCTCGCGGATCGCGCGCCTGAGGCGGGCGAGCGCACGGCGGACGTCCTCGATCTCGGGGAGTTGCAGCCGGGTCGCTCTCCGCTCTAAGCTGTCCGATCCGCCTCCGAGGAGAACACCATGACGAACCCGGAACTGGCTGGAACGGCGGCGCTGCTGCTTCGGATTTCGCTCGCGATCCTGTTCTTCGCCCACGCCTGGCTCAAGATCAAGGTGTTCACGCCCGCGGGCACGGTGAAGTACTTCGCCTCGCTCGGCGTGCCCGGCTGGTTCGCCTACGCGACCGTGGCGGCCGAGATCGGCGGCGGCGCGCTGCTGCTCCTCGGCATCGAGACGCGCTGGGTGGCACTGCTGCTCGTGCCGCTCCTCCTGGGGACCATCGTGCTCGTGCACGGAAAGAACGGCTGGCAGTTCACGAACAGCGGCGGCGGTTGGGAATACCCGGCGTTCTGGATCGTGGGGCTGCTCGCGCTCGCGCTGCTCGGCGACGGATCCGCCGCGCTCGGGCCGATGATGGGCCTGCCCGGGTAGCGCGCTAGCGCATCAGGAACCGGCGCACGACCGCGATCTGGTCGGGATCGAACAGCGCCGGCGCGTGGCCGACGCCGGGAAACTCGACCACCTGCACGTCGGGCTTGCGCCGGCGCATCTCGGCGACGGTCGCCGCCGTCAGCACGTCGGACTCGGCGCCGCGCAGCACGAGCACCGGACAGCGCACCTCGCCCCACGCGGGCCAGACGTCGATCCCGCGCATGAACTCCGCGCCGAGCGGCAGCTCGCGGTCCCACTGCGATCGCGGGCGGCCGATCGCCGGATCGTAGCGCAGCGCCCAGCGGCCGTCCTTCGTATTGCGCACGCTGTGGCGCACGAGATGGCGCCAGTGCTCGCGCGAGCGAATGCCGAAGCTCGCGCACGCCTCGCGCAGGTGCGCCTCCGCGTCGGCGAGGCTCTTGAACGACGCGCCGTCCGGCGCCTGGCCCTTGAGACGAAAGAGCGCGTCCCACGGCACGAACGGGCCCACGTCGTTCAGCACCAGCCGCCGGATCGGCGAGTGGGGACGCGCCGCGAGCAGCAGGCCGATCAGCCCGCCCATCGAGGTGCCGACCCAGTCGAGCTTCGTCGTGCGGCCGCCCAGCCGGAACATCCCCGGCGGCACGGGCGTGGTGACGCGCGCGATCAGCGCCGCGGCGTCGTAGAGATAGGTGCGGAAGCTGTAGCCCGACTTGTCCTCGAGCCATTCGCTGTCGCCGCGGCCGACCACGTCCATGCACACGACGCGGCACTTGCGCCGCAGCGCCTGCGCCAGGTAGTCGAAGTCGCGCGCGTTGCGCGACAGCCCGTGCACGCACATCACGACGTGGCGGTCGTGCGCGTCGCCCCAGTCGCAGTAGGCGATGCGGTGGAAGCCGTCGGGACCGAGGCTGGAGAAGCTCTCGACGCGCAGGGCTACCAGTCCTTGTCCGGGTCGATGCGCACGACGCGATGCACCGGGCTCGGCGTCCCGCCGTCGCGCGACACCTCGCTCACCGAGAAGCGCAGCGTCGAGCGCTCGCGGCCGATGTTGCGCGCGACCGCGTCCTCGGCCTCGATGCGGGCGCCCGCGACGTCGACCGTCGAGGTGTCCATCACGAAGGGCGGGCTGCCGCCCGCGACGCCCCCCGTGATATCGACGCGCGAGCGCATGGCCTGCACCCCGTCGCGGATCTGCGAATCGAGAACGTGCACCGTGGAGTCGGTGACGACGAGCGTTCCCACGCGCGCGCCGGTCAGCTCCGCCTCGGGACAGCGGTCGAGCTCGATGCGCTCGTAGTCGCCGCTGAAGCCGCGCCCACGCACGCCCTTGCAGCGGCCGACGCGGTCGCTCTTGAACGCGCCCGCGGGCGACTCGTACTGCACGCCGCCCGCGCGCCCGTCGAGCTCGTCGCGCACGATCTCGTTGAAGCGCTGCGGCACCTGCGTCATGGGCTCGTGGCGCACGCCCTGGATGATCCTGAGCCGCGCGCCGGGGATCGTCGCGAGCGCGACCTGCGCCGTCCGCATCGGCGCGATCCGGTCCTCGCTGCCCCACACGAGCAGGGTCGGGGCCTTGACCGCGCGCAGCGCGCGGCCGAAGTCGTGCTCGACCAGCGCGTAGCCGGCGATCGCGCCGGGATCGCCGTTCAGGAACCGCTGCCGCGTCTCGGCCGTGCGCAGGACGGCGGCGCTCGCGCCGGCGAGCGGCTCGACCTTCGCGAGCATGCGCCGCATCACCGAGCCGACCCACGAGCCCTCCTCGGGATAGAACCCGGTCGCCTGCTCGACGCCGAGGCGTCCCATCGACTCGGCGAAGATCGCCCGGTGCAGCACGCCCGCCATGTCGACCAGGATCAGCCGCGCCACGCGCTTCGGGTAGGTCGCCGCGTACTCGAGCGAGACGGCGGCGCCCATCGAGTGCCCGATCAGGACGAAGGGGCGGCCGACGCGCCGGCCGACCACGGCCTCGAGCACGCGCACGTAGCGTTCCGGCGAATAGAGATTGTTGCCCTTGTCCGATTCGCCGAAGCCGGGCAGGTCGAGCGCCCAGACGTCGTGGTCGCGCGCGAGCTCCTGGATGACGTAGCGCCAGTCGCGCGCGCCGTCCTGGCCGATGCCGTGCACGAGCACCACCGGATCGGCGTCGCGGCGCCCGACGCGGTAGACCATCACCTTGCCGCCCCACACCGGCTCGTCGACGCGCTCGGCGCTCGCGCCCGGGACGCCGATCCAGTCGACGGGCGCGCCGTCCTCGTCGTCGGCCGCGCGCCCCGGCGCGCAAGGCGCGACGGCGCACGCGCAGAGCACGGCGATTGCGAGCAGTCGCTTCATCGTCGCTCAGTATATTGAATTAGTCCCTTCGGACCATCAAGCGCCGCGTCGCCGGAATCACAATGGCTGATCGAAACGCGGCCGAAAGTCCGCGACGCGCTGATACAATATCGCGAGGCAGCGGCGGTCGCGAAGGCGGCCGCCGCAACGGGACCAACAAGACCCGGATCGCGCCGCAGAACGACACAATCGGCGCATCACCGCAAACCCCCGACTGGCAAAACACGCGCGACGCGGGCGCCGATCGCGCACGCCGGCAACGTCCGGAACAACGACATATCAGGGAGAACGCCGTGAAGTCCTTGCTCAAGCAGGTCATGCTCAAATACCGTAAAGAGCTGAAGCTCGGCGCGGCGCTGGTCGCGCTCGCCGGCTCGTTCCTCCTCGTCTGGCTCACGATCACGGCGCCCGACCGCGGGCGCGATCCGCGCGTGACCGCG
Source organism: Burkholderiales bacterium (assembly GCA_036518595.1). Classification (GTDB taxonomy): domain Bacteria; phylum Pseudomonadota; class Gammaproteobacteria; order Burkholderiales; family SG8-39; genus VBDM01. The sequence continues at coordinate 9,454 of DATDMW010000304.1, read as the reverse complement.
ATGGAGAAGGAGTCCGACGCGTTCTTCCGCGTCGAGGGCGGCATCACCGGCCTCGCCGAGGACCTCAAGCTCGGCTCGGTGGCGAGCATCGGCCTCTCGCCCAACTACGCGCTCGTCGGCCTGAACGACGGCAGCCGCTACTACGTGCGCATCGACGCGCAGAAGACGCTGCTCCCCGAGGTGATCAAGGCAAGCCTGTCCGGGCCGTCCGTCCCCGTGTTCTCGCTCGGCGACGTTCAGCCGCCGTCGGGCCCGCTGACCGCGTTCGCGCACGCTCTCGCCGATCCCGTCTGGGTGTCGCTGCTCGGTCCGCTGCTCATCCTGTACATGATCTGGATGATGAACCCGGTGCGCTTCGGCATGTTCAAGAACGCGCAGAAGCCCGACACGCGCTTCGCCGACGTGATCGGCGTCGAGGACGCGAAGGAGGCGCTCGAGGACATCGTCGCCTACCTGAGGAACCCGGGGAAGTTCTCGGATCTGGGCGCGAAGCCCCCGAAGGGCGTCGTGCTCGAGGGCCACTTCGGTGCCGGCAAGACGCTGCTCGCGCGCGCCGTTGCGGGCGAGGCGGGCGTGCCCTTCATCGCGCTCGCGGGCGGCGACTTCAGCGACATGTTCCTCGGCGTCGGCGTGCGCCGCGTGAAGAAGCTGTTTGCGCTCGCGCGCCGCCAGGCGCCGTGCGTGATCTTCATCGACGAGATCGACGGCCTGGGCCGGCGCTCGGGCGCGTCGTCCGCAGCGGAGACCGAGAACAACCGCATCATCAACACGCTGCTGGTCGAGCTCGACGGCTTCGCCGCGAACTCGGGCATCGTCGTGCTCGGCGCGACCAACAACGTGCAGAACCTCGACCCGGCGCTGATCCGCCCGGGCCGCTTCGACCGTACCTGCACCGTGGGCCTGCCGAGCGTCGCCGAGCGCGAGGCGCTGTTCGACCTGTACGCGCGTCGCGTGCGTACCGACGGCCGGACCGATTACCGGCAGCTCGCCCGTCTCTCGACCGGTCTCTCGCCCGCGTCGATCGCGAATATCGTCAACGCCGCGGCGCTCGCCGCCGCCAAGGAAGAGGCCGACGCCGTGACCCAGGACCATTTCCACCGCGCGCTCGAGCAGCACCTGATGGGCGGGCCGGTCGCCGCGGGACAGGCCGCGATGAACGCGGCCGAGCGCGAGCGCATCGCCGTGCACGAGGCCGGCCACGCGCTGGTCGCGAAGCTGATGCAGGTCGGCATCGTCGAGAAGGTCAGTATCCTCAAGCGCGGCCGCGCCCTCGGCGTCACGCTCGTCACGCACGACCAGGACATCACCCTGCAGAGCGAGGCGCAGGTGCGCGCCCGCATGGCGATGCTGCTCGGCGGTCGCTGCGCCGAGGCGCTCGTGCTCGGCTCGATCTCGACCGGCGCGGCGAACGACCTCGAGCACGTCGGGAACATGGCCTACCGCATGGTCACCGAGTTCGGCTTCTCGCGGAACATCGGGCCGTTCAGCTACGCGGGGCTGCCCGACAAGGAGCGGCGCCTGCTCGACGACCCGGACACGATCGCCGAGGCGCGCGCCATCGCCAAGGATATCGAGCGCGAGTGCACGGAGCTGCTGTCGTCGCAGCGCGGCGCGCTCGAACGCCTGTCGGCGGAGCTGCTCGAGCACGAGACCGTGGACGGCGGGGTGGTAGACGCCTGCCTGGAGACCGCGCCGATGGCGCTCGCCGCCTGAGCTACCTCAGGCTGAGCGCGCGCTCGGTCTGGCTGATCACCTCGGCGGCGGTCGCGGTGTCGTGCAGGAAGGCGCCGCGCTTGGCCACGGCGCGCACGCGCGTGGCGTTCGGGCTGAGGGGCTCGATGTGGACCTCGATGCTCCGTTGCGGCATCGACGCCTTGATCAATTCGCCCTCGTCGGTCTTCTCGGTCGAATCGATGGGGCTCGCCATGCGCTTGAGCGCGGTGAAGGCGGCCGCGCGGACCTTGTTCTCCGGCGCGGTGAACGTGCGGTACGCCGCCCCGTTCATGGTGTAGGACAGGCCGGCCGAGGCGCTCGCGCCGATGGCCGACAGGGCGAGGGTCTCGCAGCCGGAAAGCGTCGCGCACCCGATCAGGACGGACGCTGCGGCGGCGAAGCCTTTCATCGAACCCCTCCTCGCCGCGGGACTGCGGCGCGGTCCAATCTAGCCGCCGGCGAGACGGGCAAGCAATGCCCGCGTCTCCCCGCGCGTGGATTTCTGCCTCGCGCCGTGCTGCGAAAAGCGGGCGAAAAAAGCCCGGCTCGAGGCCGGGCTTTTCTGTCCGGAAACCGGAAGGAGTTACTCGATCGGCCGGATGTTCTGCGCCTGCGGGCCCTTGGGGCCCTGAGCGACGTCGAAGGTCACCTTCTGGTTCTCCTTGAGCGTCTTGAAGCCGCTGCCCTGGATCGCCGAGAAGTGCGCGAAAAGGTCCTTGCCGCCGTCATCGGGCGTGATGAAACCGAAGCCCTTGGAGTCGTTGAACCACTTGACGGTACCTGTGCTCATATCTGTCTTCCCAAAAAATTATGTATATGAAGGCTTGCGCCCGTTCGCGGACACTGCAAGAAAGAAGTTAAGGCCTTGGTGGATCCGCTATCAGCGGCTGCAATGGACTAATGACTTCGAAGCTTTGAGTACCGCAGGCCGTCTTATATAGGGAGAAGTGCCGCAGGTCAAGCACTTTCTGAAACCCGCGCCTATGCCGACAGCATGGCGACGACCTGCGCCGCGGTCCGGACCCGCGCCATCCTGGGAAACACCCGCTTCATGAACTGCTCGTGGTTATCGCGCTCGGGCGAGGTGCAGGCGTCGGCGGCGATGACGACGTTGTAGTCGAGGTCGCGGGCGGCGTAGGCCGTGCTCGCGACGCCGACATCGGTCGACCCGCCCGCGAGGACGACCGCGTCGATGCCGCGGGTGCGCAGCGCGAGGTCCAGGTAGGTCTGGTGGAAAGCGCTCCAGCGGTACTTCGGCACCACGTAGTCCTGCGGCTCGGGCGCGAGCTCGTCGACGATCTGCGCGCCCCAGCTGCCCGCGGCCACGACCGGGGTGAACGAGGGCGGCGCGCCGGGATCGAGCGGCCGCAGCCGGTTGTCGGTGTCGCGCACGGTGTGAGCGCTGGTCGCGTTGTCGGCCCGGTGCGCGGCGCAGGCGTACGCGACCATCACCCCGCGCTCGCGCGCGGCCGCGAGCAGCGTCGCCGCCGCCGCGATCACGGGGCGCCAGCGCGCCTCGGCGTCGCGCGTCTTCACGTGGCCGTTCAGGATGTCGAACAGGACGAGCGCCGTGCGCCGCGGATCGAGACGGTCCATGACGCGAAGCTTACCGCGGCGTGGACGCCCGCGCGCGCGGCGCGGTAACCTTGGACGATGCGCGCAGGCGAGCCCCAGATCGTCGCCATCGGCGGCGGCGGCCTCTCGGCCGATCCCGACCGCTACGCGATCGAGCGCTACATCGTGGGCAACGCGCGCCGCGCACGGCCGTCGGTGTGCTATGTCGGCACCGCGAGCGGCGACGAGAACGCGTACGCGGTGCGCTTCTACGCGGCGATGGCCGAGCTCGACTGCCGGCCGTCGCGGCTGCCGTTCTTCGCGCGCACGCCCGATCTGCGCAAGCTCGTGCTCGCGCAGGACGTCGTGTACGTCGGCGGCGGCAACACGAGGAGCATGCTGGCGGTGTGGCGCGAGTGGGGTCTCGACCAGGTGCTGCGCGAGGCCTGGGAGAACGGAACCCTCCTGTGCGGGACCAGCGCCGGCGCGATCTGCTGGTTCGAGTCGGGCGTCACCGATTCCTGGGCCGACGCGCTGCAACCCATGCCGTGCCTCGGATTCCTGCCCGGCGCCTGCTGCCCGCACTACGACGGGGAGAAGGAGCGCCGGCCCGCCGTGCAGCGCCTCGTCTCCGAGGGCCGGCTCGCCTCGGTGCTCGCGCTGGACGACGGCGCGGCCGCGCACTTCCGCGGCACGGCGCTCGCGGGTATCGTGACGTCTCGGCCGAAGGCGCTCGGATATATCGTGAAATGCGGCGTCGAGAAGAGCGGCAGCGCCGCGCGCGAGGAGCCCCTGCCCGCCCGGTACCTGATCGATTGATTCACCGGAGCTCACCATGGACATCAAGACCACCCGCATGCTCGCCCGCTACAACGCCTGGGCGAACAAGACACTGTTCGAGGCCGTCGCCGCGCTGCCCGCGGGCGAGGCGACCCGGGAGCGCCAGTCGCTCTTCACGAGCATGGTGCACACGCTCAACCATCTCTATGTCGTCGACCTCATCTGGCAGGCGCACCTGCAGGGACGCGACCACGGCATCCCGGCGCTGAACACCGTGCTGCACGACGATCTCCCCGAGCTGTGGGAGGTGCAGCAGGACATCGACGACTGGTACATCGGCTGGGCCGACGAGCTGACCGCGGCGCAGGCCGACGAGACCGTGCGCTTCAAGCTGGTGAGCGGCAACCGCGGCGAGATGAAGCGCGCCGACGTCATGCTGCACGTGGTGAACCACACGAGCTACCACCGCGGCTTCGTCGCCGACATGTTCTACCAGGTGCCGGCGCGGCCGCCCCTCACCGACCTGCCGGTGTACCTGCGGGAGGCCGCGGCGAAGGAGCCTGATCGGCCGGGTTCGCGCCGCGATTCCGGGCACAAAACCGGAGTAGCGTGGTCTGTCTTTTTCCCACGACACGCTGCCCCGGGAGCCCGACATGGACATGACCGTTCCCTCCGCCCTCAAGAGCCGCCTGCGCGAGGGCCTGCCCTTCCCGCGCGGCGCGACCTGGGACGGCAGGGGCGTCAACTTCTCGCTGTTCTCGGCCAACGCCACCAAGGTCGAAGTCTGCATCTTCGACGAGACCGGGACGAAAGAGCGCGAGCGCATCGAGCTGCCCGAGTTCACGAGCGAGATCTGGCACGGCTGGGTGCCCGACCTGCGGCCCGGCACGGTGTACGGCTACCGCGTGCACGGGCCGTACGCGCCCGACGAGGGTCACCGCTTCAACCCGAACAAGCTGCTGCTCGACCCGTACGCGCGCGCGCACATCGGCAGGCTCGAGTGGGACCCGGCGATCTTCGGCTACACCGTCGGGCACGCGGACGCCGACCTGTCGTTCGACGAGCGCGACAGCGCGCCCTTCGTGCCGAAGGGCGTGGTGGTCGACCCGAACTTCGACTGGGCGCGCGAGAACGTCCGGAAGCGCGTGCTTTGGGACCAGGCCGTTTTCTACGAGCTGCATGTGCGCGGCTACACGAAGCTCCATCCCGCGGTGCCCGAGTCCGAGCGCGGGACCTTCGCCGGCCTGGCGAACCCTGCCGTAATCGATTACGTCCGGTCGCTCGGCGTCACCTCGATCGAGCTGCTGCCGGTGCACGCCTTCGTGAACGACTCGTACCTCCTCGACAAGGGGCTCACCAACTACTGGGGCTACAACACGATCGGCTTCTTCGCGCCCGACCCGCGCTACTCGGCGAACCCGGCGCGCGCGCTGCAGGAGTTCAAGGAGATGGTGGCGCGCTTCCACGACGCGGGGCTCGAGGTGATCCTCGACGTCGTCTACAACCACACCGCGGAAGGCAACGAGCTCGGGCCGACGCTCTCGTTCAAGGGCATCGACAACGCCTCGTACTACCGCCTCATTCCGGACAGGAAGCGCTACTACATCAACGACACGGGCACGGGCAACACGCTCAATCCGAGCCACCCGCGCGTGATCCAGATGATCACCGACAGCCTGCGCTACTGGGTGCAGGAGATGCACGTCGACGGCTTCCGCTTCGACCTCGGCACCATCCTCGCGCGCGAGCCGCACGGCTTCGACGAGCAGAGCCCGTTCCTGATGGCGTGCACGCAGGACCCGGTGCTCTCGACCGTGAAGCTGATCGCCGAGCCCTGGGACTGCGGACCCGGAGGCTACCAGGTCGGGCGCTTCCAGCCGGGCTGGGCCGAGTGGAACGACAGGTTCCGCGACACCGTGCGCGATTACTGGAGGAGCGAGGCGAGCGCCGCGGCGCTCGCACCCAGGCTGTGCGCGTCGCCCGACCTCTTCAACCACCGCGGCCGCAAGCCGTCGGCGAGCGTCAACTTCGTCACCGCCCACGACGGCTTCACGCTGAACGACCTGGTGAGCTACAACGACAAGCACAACGAGGCGAACGGAGAGAACAACCAGGACGGCAGCTCCAACAACCGATCCTGGAACTGCGGCGCCGAGGGCGCGAGCGACGATCCCGAAGTCCTCAAGCTGCGCGAGCGCCAGAAGCGCAACTTTCTCGCCACCCTGCTGCTCTCGCAGGGAACGCCGATGATGGTCGCAGGCGACGAGTTCGGCCGCACGCAGAATGGAAACAACAACGCCTATTGCCAGGACAACGAGATCAGCTGGGTCGGCTGGGATTACGGCGAGCGCGGCGCCGCGCTCGCCGCCTTCGTGCAGACGCTGACGGCGCTGCGGCGCCGCTTCCCGATCCTGCGCTTCACGCGGTTCCTCTCCGGTACGCTGAACGAGGAGCTCGGCGTCAAGGACGTCACCTGGATCAGCGCCACCGGCGCCGAGATGAAGACCGAGGAATGGGAGGACGGCAACACGCGCTGCTTCGGCATGCTGCTCGACGGCCGCGCGCAGCCCAGCGGCATCCGCCAGCGCGGCCAGGAGACGACGCTGCTGGCCGTCTTCAACGCCTGGCACGACGTGGTGAATTTCACCCTGCCGGAAAGCAACGGCGGCGGCGGCTGGTCGCTGCTGCTCGACACGAACATCCCGCACGAGAAGGAAGCTGCGGCGTTCGCGTTCGGGCACGCCTACGCGGTGACCGGACGCTCGCTCCTGCTGTTCGAGCTGGTCGAGAGCCGCGCGCGCTGATCGCGCTAGCGGCGCGAGATCAGCACCCGGCGCTCGTCGCGCACGACGACGCGGCAGGGCAGGCCCTGGCCGTGCAGCTTCTCGTACACGCTCGGCGACATGATCGCGAAGGCCTCGGCGTCGCGGCTCCAGCGCCCGACGAACTCGTCGATGGAGCGCACGTACTTGCCGGGCTCGGCCGCGATGCCGGGACCGAGCTCGTTCTTGTTCGCGACCAGCGTCACCGGCCGCCCGAGATAGAAGGGCACGCTGTGGTCGAACGTCGCCACGCTGTAGAAGGGCGGATCGCGGGGAAAGATCTTGTCCTCCCCGGCGACCCGCTCGATCAGCCGCTCCGAGGAGAAATCCGCGTCGAGGACGTGCATCCCCGAAAGCGCGAGCTGCAGCGCGAGCAGGCTGCCCATGCCCACGACGGCGACGGTGGGCGCGTCCGCGCGGCGCCGCAGCGCGAGCGCCGCGAGCGCGGCCGCGCACAGCACCGACCCGGCGGCGAGCAGCCACGCCGAATAAGCGGCCGGCATCGCGGTGAGCGCGCCGGGGGCGTGCAGCCAGGGCACCAGCGCGGCGAGCGCGAGCAGCCCGGCCCCCGCGAGCAGCGACGTCGCCGCCGAAGGATCGCGCACGCCCGGCGCATTGCGCGCGATCAGCAGCAGCAGAGCTGGAACGGCGGGAAGCACGTAGCCGGGAAGCTTCGATTCCGACGCGCTGAAGAAGACCGTGATGACGGCCGCCCAGATCACGAGGAAGCGGTCGACCCGCAGACCGCCGGCCGCGGGCGCCGTCCATCCGCGCGCGATAGCGCCGGGCAGCCGAGCCGTCCATGGGAGCAGCCCGAGCAGCAGCACCGGCACGAAGTACCACCACGGCCCGGGCCGATGATGATCGGGCAGCAGATAGCGCTCGAAATGCTCGTAGACGAAGAAGAACCGCAGGAACTCGGGATTGCGCTGCTGGACCAGCACGAACCACGGCACCGTGATCAGCGAGAAGAGCGCGAGCCCGCCCCCCCAGCGCAGCCGGCGCAGCAGCGACCAGTCGCGCTCGATCGCGATGTACGCGAGCAGCGCGAGCGCGGGCAGCACGATGCCGATCAGGCCCTTGCTCAGCACGGCGAGCGCCATCGCGGTCCACGCGGCGAGCATCCAACCCCGCTCGGCGGCCGGCGCCGCGCCAGGCGCCCGGCTCAGCAGGAACGCGAGCATCGCCACCGTCAAGAAGAACGTGAGCCCCATGTCGAGCGTGAGGAACTGGGCGCCCAGGAAATACGCCCAGCAGCCCGCGAACATGAGCGCAATATCGAACGGACGCGTGCGCGGCGCCAGGCGAGCGCCGGCGAATGCGGCGAAGACCATGCCGAGGAAGCCCGTGAGGGCCGGCCACAGGCGCGCGCTCCACTCGTCCGCTCCGAACAGGGAGAACGCGACGGCGGTCGCCCAGTACTGGAGCGGCGGCTTCTCGAAATACTTCAGGCCGTTCAGCCGCGGCGTGATCCAGTCGCCCGACTGGAGCATCTCGCGCGCGATGTCGGCGTAGCGGCCCTCGTCCGGGGCGAACAGCGCGCGGAATTCCAGGCCGCAGAACCAGGCCATCACAGCCAGCGCGATCGCGGACGCGACCAGGCGCTTCGTCTTGCGTTCCAACGGGCCTCCGCGACGGGTTCGGACGCGAGGACGCCGATTATGGGAAGCGGTCCTGACTCGGGGCTTACGATTGCCTTGCCGCAAGCTGTCGTCGGGCGACTGCGGCCGCTGCGGTCTTCCCCTATCATAGGCGGCGGAAAACCCCTTCCCGGGAGGCCTCGTGCGCGCATTGTCCGTCGTCGCCGTGCTGGCGCTCGCCGCCTGCTCCGCCAACCGTCCAGCCGAGACCCGCGACGCCGACCGTATCGTCGGCACCTGGAAGCTCGTCTCGGTCGTCTACGAGGACGCGGTCACGAAGGAGCGCACGCCCGTCCTCGGCGAGCACCCGAAGGGCCGGCAGATCGCGACCGCGGACGGGCGCTGGCTCGCGCTCGTGACGGCCGACGGCCGCAAGGTGCCGCAGACCGACGCCGAGCGCGCGCAGGCGCTGCGCACGATGATCGCGTACACCGGCCGCTACCGCGTCGTGGACGGCAAGGTCGTCACGCGCGTCGAGGCCGCGTGGAACGAGGCCTGGGTCGGCGGCGAGCAGGTGCGCTTCATCCGCTTCGAGGGCGACCGCCTGCTGCACATCGAGAGCCCGCCCATGCCGCACCCGAACGTGAACGGCAAGGTGGTGCGCGTCATCGTCACCTGGGAGCGAGACCTGTGAAGCGCGAAGCCCGCATCGTCCTCGCCTTGCTGCTCGCCGGATGCCGGCTGCCGGCGAGCGCCGCGACGGCGTTCGAGAACGACTACGTCAAGGTCAGCCGCAACGAGGCGCCGTGCGCGCGCGACGCCGCGGGGTGCCGCGACCGCGTGATCCTCGCCATGTCTCCGCTCGAGCTGCGCTCCGGCGGCAAGTCCCGCAAGATGGACCGCGGCGAGGTGGCGATCTTCAAGCCGGGCGACAGCTACGAGCCGCCCGACGCCGGCGCGTACTACGAGGTGGTCGTGAAGCCGCAGCATCCGCCGGTGAGATGC
>DATDMW010000303.1:0-10819 GCA_036518595.1 Burkholderiales bacterium | reverse complement strand
GCAGGCGCAATCCCAGCAGGTCGCAGAGGGGGGTGTGCAACTGGGCCATTTTCCCTGTGAATTCAACGTTAGTTAGTGGTCACTTCAAAGAGGAAATCTGCCGTGATTTCCCCCTCAGATTCCTCATGCCGGCGCCTATTTCGTTTCGTCGAACAATTCGCGGCCGATTAGCCAGCGCCGGATTTCGGAGGTGCCGGCTCCAATTTCGTAGAGCTTGGCGTCGCGCAGCAGCCGGCCGGTGGGCGAGTCGTTAATGTAGCCCATGCCGCCCAAGCACTGGATGGCTTCCAGGGCCATCGTAGTCGCCTTCTCTGACGCGAACAGGATGGCGCCGGCCGCATCCTTGCGCGTGACCTCGCCGCGGTCGCAGGCGCGGCCCACCGCGTAAACGTAGGCGCGGCTGGCGTTCAACGTCACGTACATATCGGCGAGCTTGCCCTGCATCAGCTGGAACTCGCCGATTGGCTGCCCGAACTGCTTGCGCTCGTGCAAATAGGGTACGACCACGTCCAGGCATGCCTGCATGATCCCCAGCGGCCCGCCCGCGAGCACGGCGCGCTCGTAGTCCAGTCCGCTCATGAGGACGTTGACGCCGCGCCCCGGCTCGGAGAGCACGTTCTCCTCCGGCACGGCGCAGTCGCGAAAGACCAGCTCGCAGGTGTTCGAGCCGCGCATGCCCAGCTTGTCGAGCTTCTGCGCGGTGGAGAAGCCGGGGAAGCCCTTTTCGACGATGAAGGCGGTGATTCCACGGGCGGCCGCCTCGGCGTCGGTCTTGGCATAGACGACCAGCACGTCGGCGTCGGGGCCGTTGGTGATCCACATTTTGCTGCCGTTCAGGATGTACCGGCCGCTGCGATATTCGGCGCGCGTGCGCATCGAGACCACGTCGGACCCCGCGCCCGGCTCCGACATCGCGAGCGCCCCGACCGCCTCGCCCGAGACGAGCTTCGGCAGGTACCTGCGCTTCTGCGCGTCGCTGCCGTTCCTGCGGATCTGGTTCACGCACAGGTTCGAGTGCGCGCCGTAGGAGAGGCCGACCGAGCCGGAGGCGCGGCTGATCTCCTCCATCGCGACGATGTGCGCGGTGTAGCCCATCATCGTCCCGCCGTATTCTTCCTCGGCCGTGACTCCGAGCAGCCCCAGCGCGCCGAGCTTCCTCCACAGGTCCGCCGGGAACTGGTTGGAGCGGTCGATCTCGGCCGCGCGCGGGGCGATCTCGGCCGCGGCGAAGTCGCGCACGCTCGCGCGCAGCATCTCGACGTCGTCGCCCAGGGCGAAGCGCAGTCCGGGGATTTCCATGGGGGGAATCACTGTACTTAACGTTAACGTTAACGTCAATTGCGCGCCGGCGGCCCGCGGCTCAGCCGCGCTTGCGGCGCCGGCGGCCGTCCAGGAGCTTGCGCGACTGCGCCTCGAAGCCGCGGATCTCGGCGAGCACCTCGTCGATGTCGCGGCGCTGGCTCTCGAGCTGCTCGCGGCGCGCCTGCAACGCCGCCAGGAACTTGTGCAGCTGCGGCCGCTCGTCGGGAGCCGCGTCGTAGAGCTCGAGCATCTCGCGCACCTCGGCGAGCGAGAACCCGAGACGCTTGCCGCGCAGGATCAGCTTCAGCCGCACGTAGTCGCGCTTGCCGTACACGCGGCGGCCCGCCGTGCGTCCGGGCGCGATCAGCCCCTCGTCCTCGTAGAAGCGGATCGCGCGCGGCGTCACGTCGAACTCGCGCGCGAGGGCGCCGATCGTATAGGTCTGGGCCGTTTCGGTCATGGTCGATGGCGCGGGCGGCGCGAATCTGCGAAAATTCAGCGTTTTGGCGTCGCGAGGCGGGAATTTTACTCCGGTCGCCGCGGCCCCATATAAGAGGCGATGACACCGGAGTCCCTGCTGCAGTACCCGCAAGCGACGCCGCCCGCTGCCGCGGAGGTCCGCAGCATCGCCCCGGGCGTGCGCTGGCTGCGCATGCCGCTGCCGTTCGCGCTCGACCATATCAACTTGTGGCTGCTCGAGGACCAGGAGGCTTGGACGCTCGTCGACTGCGGCCTCGGCAACGACGCGACACGAGCGATCTGGGAGCGCCTTCTGGCCGACGTGCGGGAGCCGCTACGCCGGATCGTCGTCACCCCCCACCATCCGGACCACGTCGGCCAGGCGGCGTGGCTGCTCGCCCGCTCGGGCGCTGAGCTCTGGATGCCGCAGGCCGAGTTCCTCACCGCGCACGTCCTGCGCGAAGGGCTCGCCGGCTACGCCTTCGACAACGTGCTCGCGATGTTCCGCGCGAACGGGCTCGGCGGCGAGCGCCTCGCCGGCATCGAAGGCCGCGGCATGGCGTACCGGCGCGGCGTGCCCGAGCTGCCGCAGACCTACCGGCGCCTCGCCGCGGGCGAGCGCCTGCGGATCGGCGGGCGCGAATGGCAGGTGCTGCCCGGATATGGGCATTCGCCCGAGCACGCGTCGCTGTGGTGCGAGCAGACCGGCGTCTTCATCGCGGGCGACATGGTTCTGCCGCGGATCTCGACCAATGTCAGCGTCTGGGGCGTCGATCCGCTGGGCAACCCCCTCGCGCTCTTCCTCGAGTCGATCGAGCGCTTCGCCGCGCTCCCCGCCGACACGCTGGTGCTGCCCTCGCACGGGCTGCCGTTCCGCGGCCTGCGCGAGCGCATCGCGCAGCTGGTCGAGCACCACCGCCTGCGCCTCGCCGAGCTGCACGAGGCATGCGACGTCCCGAAGGCCGCGGCCGAGGTGCTCGGGACGCTGTTCCGGCGCGAGCTCGATGCGCACCAGACCTTCTTCGCCATGGGCGAGGCGATGGCCCACCTGCACTATCTCCACGCCGACGGCCGCCTGCGACGCGAGCGCGGTTCCGACAGCATCATCCGTTACGTTCAGGCCTGACCCAGGTCCGCACAGCAGAAACCCGCCCCCGACCCTGCACAGACCGCGCGCATCTTCGCCGCGGTCGCCGAGCGCTCGGGCAAGCTCCTCGCCGACTTCGCACAGCGCCACGCCGACGGCAAGGGCGTCGCGCTCAGCGACGAGTTCGGCATCGCCAAGGCGTTCATGGACCTCGCCGCGGCGATGTTCGCGAACCCGTGGAAGCTCGCCGAGCTGCAGATGAAGCTCGCGTGGGACTACGCGGCGCTCTGGCAGTCGTCGATGCTGCGGCTGATGGGCAAGGAGAGCAGGCCGGTCGCGGAGCCCGCGAAGGGCGACAATCGCTTCCGCGACGTCGAATGGCAGGACAACTTCGTCTTCGACTACCTCAAGCAGTCCTATCTCATCGCCGCGCGCCACATCCACGACGCGGTGACCGGCACCGAAGGACTGTCCGACGACACCCGCAAGAAGGTCAACTTCTTCACGCGCCAGTACATCGACGCGCTGGCGCCGTCCAACTTCGCGCTCACCAACCCGCAGGTGCTGCGCGAGACGCTCGCATCGGGCGGGCAGAACCTGGTGCGCGGGCTGAACAATCTTCTCGGCGACATCGAGCGCGGCGACGGCCAGCTGCGCATCAGCATGACCGACGAGGGTGCGTTCAAGCTCGGCGAGAACGTCGCGACCACGCCGGGCAAGGTCGTGTTCCAGAACGAGCTGATCCAGCTGATCCAGTACGCGCCGACCACGCAGACCGTGTTCAGGCGCCCGCTCCTCGTCATCCCGCCGTGGATCAACAAATATTACATCCTCGACCTGCGCGAGAAGAATTCCTTCATCCGCTGGGCGGTGGGCGAGGGGCACACGGTGTTCGTGGTCTCCTGGGTGAACCCGGACGCGCGCTACGCCGACAAGGGCTTCGACGACTATATGCTCGAGGGATCGCTCGCCGCGATCGGCGCCGTGTGCAAGGCGACGGGCGAGGCCGACGTCAACGTCATCGGCTACTGCCTGGGCGGCACGCTGCTCGGCGCGACCCTCGCCTACATGGCCGAGAAGAGCGACACGCGCGCGGCGTCGGCGACCTTCTTCGTCTCGCTGCTCGACTTCTCGATCCCGGGCGAGCTGGGCGTCTTCATCGACGAGCCGCAGGTGCGGAGCCTCGAGCGCCGCATGAACGAGCGCGGCTACCTCGAGGGCTCGGAGATGGCGGCGACCTTCAACCTGCTGCGCGCGAACGACCTGATCTGGTCGTTCGTGATCAACAACTACCTCCTCGGCAAGGAGCCGTTCCCGTTCGACCTGCTGTACTGGAACGCCGATTCCACGCGCATGCCGGCGAAGATGCACAGCTTCTACCTGCGCAAGATGTACATCGAGAACAAGCTCAAGGACCCGGGCGGCGTCACGCTCGCCGGCGTGCCGATCGACCTGCGCAGGATCTCGCTGCCCGCGTACTTCATCTCGACCGTCGAGGACCATATCGCCCCCTGGAAGTCGACGTACAAGGGCGCGCGCATCCTCGCCGGCGCGACGGGCCCGCGCTCTCGACCCGCTGGCCCGGTCCGATTCGTTCTCGGCGGCTCGGGCCACATCGCCGGCATCGTCAATCCGCCGTCCGCCAAGAAGTACGGCTACTGGACCAACGCCGACCTGCCAGAGTCGCCCGACGCCTGGCACCAGGCTGCCGGGTGGCACGAAGGCTCCTGGTGGAGCGACTGGCAGGCGTGGATCGCGGCGCTGAACGGCAAGGAGCGCGTGCCGGCCCGCGTTCCCGGTGAAGGGGCGCTCAAGGCCATCGAGGACGCGCCGGGCTCGTACGTGCGCGTGCGCACCGGCGCCGAGAAGCCCGAGCCGCTGCCCGCGGTCGAGGGCGAGAAGGAGCCGCTGCGCTAGCTAGTTGACCACCTAGTCCAAAATGCGGCGTGGCTTGCGCGGTCCGAGCTGGAACACGCGGTCGTAGAGCCACCCGGGCAGCGCCCGGAACACGAGCGAGAGCAAGGCCATCTGCCAGGGAATGACCACGCGCCGGCGCTTCGCCGCGATCGCGCGCGCGAAGCGCCGCGCCGCCTCGTCGGCTTCCAGCAGGAACGGCATGCGGTAAGGATTCCCGGCGGTCATCGGCGTCGCGATGTAGCCGGGGCAGATCGTGACCACCGCGATGCCGCTCGCGCGCAGCTCGACCCGCAGGCTCTCGAGATAGGCGATCGCCGCGGCTTTCGAGGCGCTGTACGCTCCCGCGCCCGGCAGCCCGCGGAAGCCGGCGACGCTCGCGATCCCGACCAGCGTTCCGCGGCCGCGTGCGCGCATCGGCTCGATGAACGGCTGGAAGGTGTTGGCGACTCCCGCGACGTTGATCTCGAGGATGCGGCGCAGCGCCGCGAGGTCCTCGGCGTGCTCGATGAGCGTACCGGCCGAGACGCCGGCGTTGGCGACGACGATGTCGGGCGCGCCGAAACGGGCGACGAAGTCGGCGCCCGCGGCGCGCATCGCGTCCGCGTCGGTCACGTCCGCGCCGTAACAGGCCGCGGGCACGCCGAGCCGCGCGGCGAGGGCCTCGAGCCGGTCGAGACGCCGGGCGACGAGCCCCAGCGCGCCGGCGCCTTGTCGTGCGTAATGCGAGGCGAGCGCGGCGCCGATGCCGCTCGAGGCCCCGGTGACGAAGACCCGGAGCCCTGCGCCGGCCGCGCTCACGGAAGGACGGAGGCTACTTCCTGGCGGTCGCCGCGCCCTTGCGCGACTGGTCGATGAGGTAGCTGGTCGTGGACAGCATCGTGTTCGACGCGTTCACGAGCCAGCGTCCCTGCACGGCGATTGCGGGCACGCCGTCGAACTTGTAGGCGTTGGTCATCTGCGTGGCGCGCCGCACCTTGGTCTGGACCGAGAAGGAGCGGTAGGTCTCGTCGTACTTCTTCGCGTCGACGCCCTGCTTCGCGACCCAGTCGGCGACCCACTTGGCGTAGGCCTCGCCTTTCAGGCGCACGCCGCCCTGCTGGTGGATCGCGTCGAAGAGCGCCCGGTGCACGCGCTCCTCCTGGCCCATCGTGTCGAGCGTGTAGAAGATGCGGGCGTCGATCGCCCACTCGTCGTTGAATATTGCGGGCACGCGCCGGAACTGCACGTCCTTGGGCAGCTGCTTCAGCCACGACGCGAGCTGCGGCTCGAGCGCGTAGCAGTGCGGGCAGCGGTACCAGAAGAACTCGGTGACCTCGATCTTGCCCGGCGACTCGGTCTGCTGCGCGGGCCGGAGCTCGTTGTAATCCATCCCTTCCTCGGGCGCGCGCTGCGCGAGCGCAGGCAGCGCGAAGGACAGGACGGCGGCGAATGCGAACAGTTTCTTGATCATGCTTCCCTCAGTTCTTGGCGGTCGCGTCCTTGATGCGAACGAGAGAGACCTGGATCCCGTTCTCGACCATCTGCTGACGGACGCGGTTGATGTCCTCGAGCTTCGTATAAGGCCCGACGCGCACGCGGTACCACATGCCCTTCTCGGCGAGGTTCGTGGGCTCGACGTTGGCCTCGACGCCGATGAGCGCGAGCTTGGCCTTGAGATTGTCGGCGTCGGCCGGATTCTGGAACGAACCGGCCTGGAGCAGGTACGTCTCCTTCGGCGGCTCGCCGGTCTTCTGCGCCTGGCGCTGCGCCTCGCGCACCTGGCGCTCGGTCACGGGCTCCTCCTGGCCGGGCAGGATGCGGTAGAAGTCGAAGCGCGGCTTGGTGTCCGCTTTCGCCTGCTGCGCCTTCTCGGGCGGCTTCGCTCCCTCGGTCAGGTTGGGCGCGCCGGGCGGCTTCTCCTTGCCCTTCTCGAGGAAAGGCATCGGCGTCTTCAGGAAATAGACCGCGATCAGCGCGGCGACCGCGAGACCGAGCAGGAATCCGACCACCATGCCGAGCAGGAGCGTGCCGCCCGACTTCGATCGCGGCGCGGGCCTGGGCTTGAAATCTTGCTGCATTCGGTTAAGGGCCTGTTCCAGGAGCAGAGAACGGTGCATCTTCCCGCATCATCTTGTTGGGTGCGCTCACGCCCAGCAAGCCCAGACCGTTGCGCAGGACCTGCCGGACGGCCGCACAGAGAGCGAGTCGCGCCCGGCGCAGCGGCGCATCCGAGATCAGGATGCGTTCGGCATTATAGTAACTGTGGAACTGGCCTGCCAGTTCGCGCAATGTAAAAGCGATCTGATGCGGCTCAAGGTCTTGACACGCCGCCTCGATCGCGTCCGGGAAGTCGCCCACGCTTTTGAGCAGCGCGAATTCCCGTTCCCCCGTCAGGGGACCGAGATCGACGTCATTCAGCGCGTCGCTCGGGTCATTGGGCGCGCTTGTCGGGAAAAGACTGCCGTCTTCAACGGCGAATTGCGTACGCCATTGCTCCAGGACGGACGATATGCGGGCGTGCGCCATCTGCACGTAGTACACCGGGTTCTCCTCCGACTGCGACTTCGCCAGGTCGACGTCGAACACGAACTCGGTGTCGGGCTTCCGCGACACCAGGAAGAATCGCGTCGCGTCGCGGCCGACCTCGTCGATCAGGTCGCGCAGCGTCACGTAGGACCCGGCGCGCTTGGAGATCTTCATCTCGGCGCCGCCTTTCATGACGGTCACCATCTTGTGCAGCACGTAGTCGGGGTATCCGGCGGGAATCCCGAGCCCCTGCTTTTCCGAGATCGCCTGCAAGCCGGCGCGCACTCGCACCACGGTGCTGTGGTGATCCGACCCCTGCACGTTGATCACCCGATGGAAGCCGCGCTCCCATTTCGCGACGTGGTAGGCGACGTCGGGCACGAAGTACGTGTACGTGCCGTCGCTCTTGCGCATGACGCGGTCCTTGTCGTCCCCGTAGTCGGTGGTCTTCAGCCATAGGGCGCCGTCGCGCTCGAAGGTCTCGCCCGAGTCGACGAGGCTCTTCACCGTGCGCTCGACGCGGCCGTCGGCGTAGAGCGACGACTCGAGATAGTAGTTGTCGAAGCGCACGCCGAAGGCCTGCAGGTCGCGATCCTGCTCGGCACGCAGCTCCGCGACCGCGAAGCGCCGGATCGCGTCGAGGTCCTCGGCGTCGCGCGCGCCCGAGGCGAGATATTTCGCGGCGATCTCGCCGATGTACTCGCCGTGATAGCCGTCGGCGGGGAATTCGGACGCGAGCCCGAGGCGCTCGCGCGCGCGCGCCTGCACCGACAGCGCGAGGTTCTCGATCTGGTTGCCCGCGTCGTTGTAGTAGAACTCGCGCGTCACGCGCGAGCCCCGCCATTCGAGCAGCGCCGAGATCGCGTCGCCGAGCGCGGCCTGCCGGCCGTGGCCGACGTGCAGCGGCCCGGTCGGGTTCGCCGAGACGAACTCGACCATGACGCGCTCGCCGCCGGCGGCGTCCGAGCGCCCATAGCGCTCGCCCGCCGCGAGCACGGTGCGCACGACGTGCTGCTTCGCCGCCGGGCGCAGCCGCACGTTGATGAATCCCGGACCCGCGATCTCGGCGCGCTCGACCCAGTCGGACGCGGGCAGCGCCGCGAGCAGCGCCTGCGCCACCTCGCGCGGGCTGCGCTTGAGGCTCTTCGCGAGCTGCATCGCCACCGGGCACGAGAAGTCGCCGTGCTGCGCCTGCTTCGGGCGCTCGAGCGTGATCAGCGAGGCCGGCTGTTGCGGCGCGATCTGTGCGAGCGCCCTGGCGAAGAGCCCGGTGAGGTGGGAGCGTATCTCGGCGGACATAAACGACGCGATAAGGCCGCTTGAAAGCGTGGCTTCACGGCAAACCGCTTATTATACGGGCCGACTCCGTTCGGACCGCAGCGAGAGGAAAGCATGGGCAAAGGCGACAAGCGCACCTTCAAGGGCAAGGTCTTCAAAGGCTCGCACGGCAACACCCGCCGGCGCAAGGCGAAGAAAAAAGCGCCGGCGAAGAAGTAAACCCCCGACTAGAACTCGGTCGGATCCACGTCGAGGTGCCAGCGCACGCCGCTCGCGCGCTCGGCGTACAGGCGCGCTGTCCACTCGCGCAGGAAGGCCTGCAGCCGCGGGCGCGACGGAGATTGCGCGAGCATCTGCGCGCGCTCCATGCCGCCGAGGCGGGCGAGCGACATGGGCGCGGGGTCGTAGAGGGTCACCGCGCCGTCCGACGCGGGCGCGAGCGACGCCGCGCGGCGCAGGAAGTCGAGCGCGCGCTCGGCATCGCGGCTCTCCGCGCGCAGCGCGGCCTCGAACACGAACGGCGGGAAACCCGCTCCCTCGCGCTCGGCGAGCACGCTCTTCGCGAAGCCGGCGTAGTCATGGCGCACGAGCGACTGGTAGAGCGGGTGGTGCGGATAGCGCGTCTGGATGAGCACCTCGCCCGGCAGCTCGGCGCGTCCGGCCCGCCCCGCGACCTGCTGCAGCTGAGCGAAGCTGCGCTCGCCCGCGCGGTAGTCGGGGGAGAACAGGCCGGCGTCGGCGTTGATCACGCCGACCAGCGTCAGCCGTCCGAAGTGGTGCCCCTTCGCGAGGATCTGCGTGCCGACCAGGATGTCGGCCTCGCGGCGGTGGGCGCGGCCCAGCAGACCTTCGAGCCCGGCCCGACCGCGCGCTGAATCGCGGTCGATGCGCAGCACGCGCGCACTCGGGAAGCGCTCGGCGAGCGTCGACTCGATGCGCTGCGTCCCGCGGCCGAAGGGCTGCAGGTCGGGGTTCCCGCACTGTGGGCAGGTGCGTGGCACGCCGTGCGCGAGGCCGCAGTGGTGGCAGCGCAGCTCGCGGTCGGCGAGGTGCAGCACCATGTTCGCACTGCAGCGCGTGCAGCCGCTCACCCATCCGCACGCGGGGCACGCGAGCACCGGCGCATAGCCGCGGCGGTTGAGGAAGACGAGCGCCTGCTCGCCGCGCGCGAGCCGCGCGCCGATCGCCTCGATGAGCGGGGCGGCGAGCCCTTCGCGCGCCGGGTGCTGGCGCAGGTCGAGCAGGCGGATCGCCGGCAGGCGCGCCTCGGGGATCGCGCGGCGGTGCAGCTCGATCAGCCGGTAGCGTCCCGAGAGCGCGTGGTGGAAGGTCTCGACCGAGGGCGTCGCCGAGCACAGGATGACGGGCGCCTTCGCCGATCGCGCGCGCACGATCGCGAGGTCGCGCGCCGAGTAGCGCAGGCCCTCCTGCTGCTTGAAGGAGGCGTCCTGCTCCTCGTCCACCACCACCAGCCCGAGCCGCGCGAGCGGCGCGAACACCGCGAGCCGCGTGCCGAGCACGATGTCGGCGCGGCCTTCGAGGGCGGCCAGCCAACTCGCGGCGCGCTCGACCTCGGGCATCGCGCTCGTCTGCACCACGAGCCGCGCCCCGGGGAAGCGCTCGCGGAACGCCGTCTCGAGCGCGGGCGTGAGCGCGATCTCGGGCACGAGGACCAGCGCCTGCCGGCCCGCGTCGAGCGCGCGCGCGATGAGCCACAGGTAGACCTCGGTCTTGCCGCTGCCCGTGACCCCGAACAGGACGGTCACGCCGAAACCTTCGGCCACGGCCTCGACCGCGGCGCGCTGCTCCGCGTTCAGCTCGTGCGCCGCGATGAAGCGCGCCCGCGTCGCGACCGGCGCTCGCGGCTCGATCCACCCCGCCTCGAGCGCGCGCGACAGCTGCGAGCGCTCGGGCGGAGACATCTGGGCCGCGTCGACGGGGCCGCTCGCGAGACGCTCGAGCAGCGCTCGCTGGCGCGCGTTGCGCCTGGGAAGCGTTGCAAGCGCCGCCCGGCCCGCTTCGGTCGTCGCGAACGCACGCGGCGGAGCGGGCGGCGCCTTCGGTCCGCGCAGCCGCGGCGGCAGCGCGTTCAGGATCACCTGGCCGAGCGGCTCGTGATAGTAGTCGCTCGCGAACCGGGCGAAATCGAGCCACTCGGCGGGAAGCCGCAGCTCGTCGCGCAGGATGCGCTCGACCCGGCGCAGCCGCTCGGGCGCCACGTCGGAGCCGGACGCGACGTCGATCACCACGCCGACGGCGCGCTTCGTACCG
>DATDMW010000302.1:0-9413 GCA_036518595.1 Burkholderiales bacterium | reverse complement strand
GATCGCGACGCTCGGCGACGGCGCCTACATCTTCGCCAATCCCACCGCAGGCCACTGGGTGGCGAACGCCTACGAGCTGCCGATCCTCGTGGTCGTGTTCAACAACTCGCTTTGGGGCGCGGTGCGCCGCGCGACGAGCGGCATGTACAAGGGCGGCGTGTCCGCCCGGGACGACTGGCGCGGGCTCGCGAGCCTCGCGCCCGCGCCTGCGTACGAGAAGCTGGTCGAGGCGCACGGTGGCCACGGCGAGCGCGTGGAGCGAGCCGAGGATCTCCCCGCGGCGCTCGAGCGCGCGCTGGCGGCCACCCGCAAGGGGCAGCAGGCGCTGCTGAACGTGATCTGCGAATGAAGGGCAAGCCGCAGGTCATCGTGGCCGGCGCCGGGCCGGTCGGCCTGTTGACGGCGCTCGCGCTCGCCGCGCGCGACATCCCGGTGCTGGTCCTCGAGGCCGAGCCCAACCTCACCATCGACCTGCGCGCCGGCACCTATCACCCGCCCTCGCTCGAGATGATGGCGCCGTACGGCATCACCGACGAGATGCACAAGACCGCGATCCGGGTGCCGCGCTGGCAGATCCGCGACCGCAGGGAAGGCGTCATCGTCGAATGGGACGTGACCGAGATCGCCGACCTCACGCCGTACCCGTACCGCCTGCATCTGGAGCAGCATCGGCTGACGCCGATCATCTTCGCCAAGCTCAAGGCGTATCCCAACGCCGAGGTGCGCTTCTCGCACGAGGTGAGCGACGTCGAGCAGACCGCCGACCGCGTCGTCGTGACGGCGAAGACGCCGGGAGGCGAGGAGAAGTTCGAGGCGCCGTGGGTCGTGGGCGCCGACGGCGGCCGCAGCACGGTGCGCAAGTGCGTCGGCATCGACTTCGAGGGTTTCACCTGGCCGGAGCGCTTCGTCGTCGTGAGCACCACGGACGACTACGCGCGGCACGGCTACGCCATGAACTCGTACGTCTCGGATCCCCGCGAATGGGTCGCCGTGTTCAAGATGCCCGACGACGGGCCGCCGGGCATGTGGCGCGTGATCTTCCCGGTCCCCGAGGACGAGGAGGAGGAGATCACGCTGTCCGAGCAGCTGGTCGAGAAGCGCATGCAGGGATTCGTGCCGCGCGAGGGCCGCTACCCCATCAAGTACAAGAGCATCTACAAGGTGCACCAGCGTGTGGCCAGGGACTTCAGGGCCGGGCGCGTGCTGCTCGCGGGAGACGCGGCGCACCTCAACAACCCGATGGGAGCCTTCGGGCTGAACGGAGGCATCCAGGACTCGTTCAACCTGACCGAGAAGCTCGGGAAAGTATGCCGCGGCGAGGCCGGTCCCGAGCTGCTCGATCTGTACGTGCGCCAGCGCCGCACTGTGAACCTCGAGTACGTGCAGGAGTTCTCGATCAAGAACCTGCGGCGCCTGAACGAGAAGGACGAGCGCGAGCGGCAGAAGAACTTCGCCGAGATCAGGCAGCAGGCGGAAACGCTGGAAGGTCGCCGCGAGTTCCTGAAGATCAGCAGCATGATCGCGAGCGTGCAGCGGGCGAACGCCATTCGCTGACGCTTGCGCGCCGGCTCGTGTGGGCGGATTTGAACGGATCGGGTTTCTCCCTTAACTTATGCAGTGAAGCCAGCAGTGGCCCGGGTCGTTCGGCGACCCCGCGCTGCAATAGGAGGGGTCCCATATGCAGAAGATCTGGCTGAGCAGCTACCCGCCCGGCGTGCCGGCCGAGATCGACTACAGCGGGAACCGCTCGGTCGGCGAGCTGTTCGAGAAGAACGCGGCGAAGTTCCAGGACCGCCCCGCGTTCTACAACATGGGGACCACCATCACCTTCGGCGAGCTCGACCGGAGGTCGCGCGACTTCGCGGCCTGGCTGCAGGGCCGCGGACTGCGCAAAGGCGCGCGCGTCGCGGTCATGATGCCGAACTGCCTGCAGTACCCGATCGCGGCGTTCGGGATCCTGCGGGCCGGGTGCGTCGTCGTCAACGTCAATCCCCTGTACACGTCCCGCGAGCTCGAGCATCAGCTCAAGGACGCGGGCGCCGAGGCGATCGTGATCCTCGAGAACTTCTGTCACGTGCTCGCCGAGGTCGTCGCGCGCACGCCGGTGCGCCACGTCGCGGTGGCCGCGCTCGGGGACCTGCTCGGCGCGAAGGGCCTGCTGGTCAACTTCGTCCTGCGGCACGTCAAGAAGATGGTGCCCGCCTGGAGCATCGAGGGCACGGTGCGGTTCAACGGCGCGCTTGCCGAAGGCGCCCGGCGCGAGCTGGCGAAGGTCGACGTCGGCCACGAGGACGTGGCCTTCCTGCAATACACGGGCGGGACGACCGGCGTGGCGAAGGGCGCAACGCTGACCCACCGCAACATCCTGGCCAACCTGGAGCAGAGCTTCGCCTGGATCAAGCCGTTCCTCGACGAATCGCAGCCGCAGATCATCATCACGGCGCTGCCGCTGTACCACATCCTGTCGCTGACTGCGAACTGCCTGTTCATGCTCAAGATCGGCGGCTGCAACATCCTCATCACCAATCCGCGCGACATCCCGGCATTCGTTAAGGAGCTGGCGAAGCACCGGTTCACGATGTTCACCGGCGTCAACACGCTGTTCAACGCGCTGCTCAACAACCCCGGTTTCGCGAAGCTCGACTTCTCCGGGATCAAGGTCGCGCTCGGCGGCGGCATGGCGGTCCAGAAGTCCGTCGCCGACCGGTGGAAGCAGGTGACCGGCTCGACCCTGGTGGAGGCCTACGGACTGTCGGAGACGTCTCCTGCCGTCACGATCAATCCGCTCGACCTCGCGGCCTACAACGGCGCGATCGGGCTGCCGATCCCCTCGACCGAGGTCGAGCTGCGCGGCGACGACGGCAAGCCCGTGCCGCTCGGGCAGCCGGGCGAGATCTGCGTGCGCGGCCCGCAGGTGATGCGCGGGTACTGGAACCGCCCGGACGAAACGGCGAAGGTGATCGACTCGCGCGGGTTCTTCGCCACCGGCGACATCGGCGTGATGGACGAGAAGGGATACGTGCGCATCGTCGACCGCAAGAAGGACATGATCATCGTCTCGGGGTTCAAGGTCTTCCCGAACGAGCTCGAGGCGGTGATCGCGGCGCATCCCGGAGTGCTCGAGTGCGCGGTCATCGGCGTGCCGGACGAGCATTCGGGCGAGGTACCGAAGGTCTTCGTCGTGCGCAAGGATCCGGCACTCACCGAGGCCGACCTGCGCCGGTACTTCCAGGAGAACCTGACCGGGTACAAGCGCCCGAAGTACGTCGAGTTCCGCAAGGAGCTGCCCAAGACCAACGTCGGCAAGATCCTGAGGCGGGCGCTGCGCGACGAGGCGCGCGCCGCGCCGCAGACCGAGCCGGTCAGGCTTTGACCGGGCCGAGCGCGGTTTCGACCGTCGCGAGCAGCATCTCCCGCTGCACGGGCTTGGTGAGGTAACCGTCGATCCCGATCTGCAGGGCCTGGACGTAGGCGTCCTCGTCGTCCCGGCCGGTGATGATCACGACCGGCATCCTGCGCGTCAGCGGATCGTTCTTCAGCGCGCGCAGGATCTCGAAGCCGTGCAGATACGGAATATTCAAATCGAGCAGCAGCAGGTCGGGCGGGTCCGCCAGGATGAACCGCAACCCGGCCACCGCGTCGCCCGCGACGTCGGCGTCGTGACCGGCATCGGACAGATGCACGCGCAGGAGCTCGACGAACGTGCGGTCATCATCGATGATCAGTATGCGGGCCACGGTGGGACCGAAAGCGAATGGGCTGCCGACATGCTAGCACCGCGCGACGAGGCGAAGCAGCGGATGCGTTTTCATGCCTGTGGAATATGACCTCATTTGCAAACCTGCATTGCGGTTCGCGGCTCCGGTCTGGTATAAGACGACAGCCGTTTTTCGGGAGGACGGGATGATCTACGCGCTGAACGAACTTCGACTCGCCGCGCTCGCACCCTGGAATGCCGCAGCCCAGACCACGCTCGATCTCTTCACCAGCCCTTTCAGCCCGTTCGCCTACCTGCCCGAGAGCCGGCGCCTGGCCGCCGGCGCCGAAGTGTTCTGCCGCCTGACCCAGCGCTACGAGAAGCCCGCGTTCGGGATCCGCGATACGCTCGCCGGCGGCGTGCGCGTCGGGGTGGAAGAGCGCGTTGCCATCGAGAAGCCCTTCTGCAGCCTGCTGCGCTTCTGCAAGCCCGAGGCGCGCGCGGAGCAGCCGAAGGTGCTGCTCGTCGCGCCGCTGTCCGGGCACCACGCGACGCTGCTGCGCGACACGGTGCGTGCGCTGCTGCCCGATCACGAGGTGTACGTGACCGACTGGACCGACGCGCGCATGGTGCCGATCGCGCACGGGCCGTTCCACCTCGACGACTACGTCGACTACATCCGCGAGTTCATCCGTTACCTGGGGCCCGACGTGCACGTGATCTCGGTGTGCCAGCCGACGGTGCCGGTGCTCGCGGCGGTCGCGCTGATGGCCGACGCCGGCGAGCGCGTCGCGCCGCGGACGATGGTCATGATGGGCGGCCCGATCGACGCGCGACGCAGTCCCACGGCGGTGAACGACCTCGCGACGCGCAGGCCGATGTCCTGGTTCGAGCGCTCGGTGATCGACAAGGTGCCGGCGAAGTATCCCGGCTTCATGCGCCGCGTGTATCCGGGATTCCTGCAGCACCTCGGGTTCGTCGCGATGAATCCACGCCGGCACGTCTGGGCGCACTGGGACTTCTACAACCATCTCGTCGAGGGCGACGGCGAGTCGGCCGAGGCGCACCGCGCCTTCTATGACGAGTACAACGCGGTGCTCGACATGCCCGCGGAGTACTACCTCGACACCATCCGCACCGTCTTCAAGGAGCACCGCCTGGCGCACGGGACGTGGAAGGTCCGGGGCGACCTGGTGCGCCCGGAAGCGATCGAGCGCACCGCCCTGCTCACCATCGAAGGCGAGCTCGACGATATCTCGGGCAACGGGCAGACCGAGGCGGCGCAGGGCCTGTGCTCGGGAATCCCGGCCCGGAAACGTGAGCACTTGCTCGTGCCCAAGGTCGGGCACTACGGGATCTTTTCGGGCCGGCGCTGGCGCGAGGCGATCAGTCCGCACATCGGGCAGTTCATCCGGAAGCACGCCTGACACCGGCCGGGCGGCTTTCTATATTGCCTTCGGCGGTGGCCGCGCGTAGCATAGCTTTCACAACTCCAAGAAGCCGGCAGGGAGGGGCGTCGACCTGATCCGAAAAAGGAGTTTGGCATGTGCTACGAATACGAATGGTACGAGAAAGCGAGGCTCGCCGAGCAGGCCCGCCGACTCAAGGAGAAAGCCAAGGAAGACCGCAGGTCCGCGGAGCCCCTGGCCCCGGTGAAGCCCGTTCCGGCTCGCCCGGTGAAGGAGCAAGTCCCCGCCTGAGGCTCCAGGCACGATCGAGAGCAAAGCCCCGCGTTCGCGGGGCTTTGCTTTTCTAGGGAACCGCGGGGGCGGAGACCGACTGGTCGATAGCTCCGAAGACCGAGTTCCCGGCCGCGTCGAGCATCTCGATGCGGACGCGGTCGCCGAACCTGAGGAAAGGCGTCTGCGGCTCGCCTTTCTTCACCGTCTCGAGGGCGCGCAGCTCGGCGATGCAGGCATGCCCCGCCTCGTAGCCGTAGTTCGAGATCGTGCCCGAGCCGAGCACCGTCCCCGCGCCGAGCGGCCGCGTCGCCGCGGCGTGCGCGATCAGCTGGTGAAACCCGAACTGCATGTCGGTGCCGCAATCCGGCGATCCGAACGGCTTGTCGTTGACGCTCACGCGCATTGGCAGCTTGAGGCGGCGCCCGTCCCAGGCCTCGCCGAGCTCGTCGGGGGTCACCGCGACCGGAGAGAACGCGGTCGCCGCCTTGCCGTGCACGAAGCCGAAGCCCTTGGCGAGCTCGGCCGGGATGAGGTTGCGCAGGCTGATGTCGTTCACGAGCGCGACCAGGCGCACGTGCTCGCTCGCCCGGTCGGCCTTCACGCCCATCGGCACGTCGTCGAGAAAGACGGCCACCTCGGCCTCGAGGTCGATGCCCCAGTCCTCGCTCGCGGCCTCGATGGGGTCGCACGGCCCGACGAACCACGGCGAGTCGCCCTGGTACATGAGCGGGTCGCGCTTGAACTCCGCGGGCATGGACGCGCCGCGGGCCTTGCGCACCAGCTCCACGTGCGCGAGGTACGCGCTGCCGTCGAGCCACTGGTAGGCGCGCGGCAGCGGCGCCGCGAGCCGCTGCGGCTCGAGCTCGAATGCGCGCGAGCCGAGCGCCTGCGGCGAGCGGTTCAGCGTCTCGTACAGCGTCTGCAGCTGCGGCGACGCGTAGTCCCAGTCGTCCAGCGCAGCCTGCAGCGTCGGGACGACGTCGTAGGCGACCGTCGCATGCCTGAGGTCGCGGCTGACGACGAGCAGCGCGCCGTCGCGCGAGTCGTCCTTGAGGGTCCCGAGCTTCATGGCCGAAAGCGCTTCCTGAGCCCGCGCCAGCACTGCGCGTAATCGCGCTGCGGCGGGTGCGTGTCCATCGCATAGCGCGTCGCCCGGATCGGGTAGCGCGACTCGAACATGAACGCGAGCGTATCCTCGATTTTGTGCGGGGCCAGCTTCGCCGACGACGCGCGCCCGAAGGTCTCGGCGTCGGGCCCGTGAGCGCTGCATGAGTTGTGCAGGCTCGCGCCGCCCGGCAGGAAGCCCTCGGCCTTGGCGTCGTATACGCCGTGCACCAGCCCCATGAACTCGCTCATCACGTTGCGGTGATACCACGGCGGCCGGAACGTGTCCTCGGCGACCAGCCAGCGCGGCGGAAAGATGACGAAGTCCACGTTGGCCCAGCCCGCGGTGTCCGAAGGCGAGGTCAGCACCGTGTAGATCGAGGGGTCGGGATGGTCGAAGCTCACCGTGCCGACGACCATGAACCGGGCGAGGTCGTACTTGTAAGGCGCCAGGCTCCCGTGCCAGGCGACGACGTCGAGCGGCGAGTGGTCGATGCCCGCGGACCAGAGCGCGCCGCCGAACTTTGCGACGATCTCGTGGCGCCGGTCGACGTCCTCGTACGCGGCGACCGGCGCGAGGAAGTCGCGCGGGCTCGCGAGCCCGTTCGAGCCGATCGGCCCGAGCTCGGGCAAACGGAACATCGAGCCGTAGTTCTCGCAGACGTAGCCGCAGGCGCGTCCCTGCGGCAGCTCGACGCGGAAGCGCATCCCGCGCGGGACGAGCGCGATCTCGCCGGGCGCGACCGCGAGGCGGCCGAGCTCGGTGAAGAGCTCGAGCGCCCCCGCCTGCGGAACGATCAGCAGCTCGCCGTCGGCGTCGTAGAAGACGCGATCCTTCATGTCGCGGTTCGCGGCGTACCAGTGCGCCGCCATCCCGCACTGCAGGCGCGCGTCGCCGTTGCCCGCGATCGTCGCGAGGCCGTCCACGAAATCGGCCGGCCGCGTCGGAGCCGGGAACGGGCCCCAGCGCAGCTGCGACGGCGTCGCGACTCCCTCGTCGAAGGGCGCGGTGCGCAGCGTCGGATGCTGCAGCCGCTCGAACGGCTCGTGCGTCGCGGACGGGCGGATACGGTACGTCCACGTGCGCCGGTTCGCCGCGCGCGGCGCGGTGAACGCGGTCCCCGAGAGGAGCTCGGCGTAGAGGCCGTGAGGAGCCCGCTGCGGGCTGTTGCGCCCCGCCGGCAGCGCGCCCGGGACCGACTCGCTCGCGTGCTCGTTGCCGAAGCCGCTCTGGTACGCGAGCTCCGCGCCCGGCTTACGGGCACGGGACTTCGGCCGTTTCCTCACGCGGGCGTCCATCGTTTCACCTCCCCGAGCGTCGTTGTCAAGCGGGTTTCAGCGAGCCACGCCGGATCTGGTCGAGCTCGATCGACTCGAACAGCGCGCGGAAATTGCCTTCGCCGAAGCCCTCGTTGCCCTTGCGCTGGATGATCTCGAAGAAGATCGGGCCGATCACCGTCTTGGTGAAGATCTGGAGCAGCAGGTCGCCGGGCGCTCCGTCGAGGAGGATCCGGTCGCGCCGCAGGCGCCCGACGTCCTCGCCGTGCCCGGGCACGCGCGCGTCGAGCGCCTCGTAATACGTGTCGGGCGTATCCATGAACGCGACGCCCGCGCGGCGTAGCGACTCGACGGTCGCGTGGATGTCGGCGGTGGCGAGCGCGATGTGCTGAATGCCCTCGCCGTGGTACGCCTCGAGGTATTCCTGGATCTGCGAGCGGTCGTCCGAGGACTCGTTGATCGGGATGCGGATCTTTCCGCACGGGCTGATCATCGCCTTGCTCTTCAGGCCGGTGAGACGGCCCTCGATGTCGAAGTAGCGCGCCTCGCGGAAGTTGAACAGCCGCTCGTAGAAGTCGGCCCACTCCTTCATGCGGCCGCGGTGCACGTTGTGCGTCAGGTGGTCGACCGCGAGCAGCCCCGCGCCGGCGTGCGAGCCGTCGCCATCGGCCCCGAGCTGCTCGAAGTCGACGTCGTAGATGGAGATGTTGCCGATGCCGCACCGGCCGTCCTTGCCGCGCCAGCGGTCGACGAAGTAGATGAGCGAGTCGCCGACGCCCTTGATCGCGGGGATGTTGAGCTCCATCGGGCCGGAGCGCGAGTCGAAGCCCCACGCGCCCATATCGATCGCGCGCCGGTACGCGGCCGCCGCGTCGCGCACGCGGAGCGCGATCGCGCAGATCGACGGCCCGTGCAGGCGCGCGAAGCGCTGCGCGAACGAGTCGGGCTCGGCGTTGACAATGAAGTTGACGCCGCCCTGGCGGTAGAGGATGACGTTCTTGTGGCGGTGGCGCGCGATCGCCTTGAAGCCGAGCGTCTCGAACAGCGCGCCGAGCGCGCGCGGGTCGGGGGCCGCGTACTCGACGAATTCGAAGCCCTCGGTGCCCATCGGGTTGCTCATCGGGTTCTCGGCTCGATCGTGTTCCATGGTCTCAACGCGCCTGCGCCGGCGCGAGCTCGGGATGCATCTGCAGGATCCGCTTGCGCAGCTCCATGAGATACGAATCTCGGACGCCGTGCTCGATCAGGCCCTTCACGGTCTCGAGCAGGTATTCGGCCGGTGTGCCGAGATAGCCGCGCGCGCTCACCAGCGTACGGATCACGGTCTCCAGCGGAAGCTTCCCGGCGTAGCTCGGATGCCGCCGGTTCACCACGAACGCGATCGCACGCAGCGCCGTGCCTCCGGCGTCGATCGGAACCCAGCGCGGCGTGTACGCGCCGAGCACCATCTCGCGCCGCCAGAGCAGGCGCAGCTCTTCGGTCGCATGCCGGGCGGCGATCCGGTACGCGACGCCGTGACAGCTGCCGCCCGCATCGAGGCCGAGGACCAGCCCCGGCTTCTGCATCGAGCCGCGGTTCACGCGCGACCAAAGGCAGAAGCGCCGATGGAAGCCGTGCAGACGCGCGACCAGGCGCTCCTCGTAGTGCACGAT
>DATDMW010000301.1:0-2512 GCA_036518595.1 Burkholderiales bacterium | reverse complement strand
CCGCTTTGGGGTCGTCTCGCACCTGCTGTCGGTCACGCGGAACCGGCGCCTGTGGCTGCGCGTGTTCGCCGAGAACGACGATTTTCCGGTGCTCGATTCGCTGACGTCGGTGTGGCCGTGCGCCAACTGGTACGAGCGCGAGGCGTTCGACCTCTACGGCATCGTCTTCACCGGCCACGCCGACCTGCGCCGCATCCTCACCGACTACGGCTTCGTGGGTCATCCGTTCCGCAAGGACTTCCCGCTTTCCGGAAACGTCGAGATGCGCTACGACGTCGAGCAGAAGAGGGTCATCTACCAGCCCGTGACGATCGAGCGGCGCGTGGTCACCCCGCGGGTGATTCGCGAGGACCAGTACGGCGACCTCGGCCCGGGAAAACGCTGATGGCCGAGATCCGCAACTACACGCTCAACTTCGGCCCGCAGCACCCCGCCGCGCACGGCGTGCTGCGCCTGGTGCTCGAGCTGGACGGCGAGGTGATCATGCGCGCCGACCCGCACATCGGGCTGCTGCACCGGGCGACGGAGAAGCTCGCCGAGAACAAGACCTACGTCCAGGCGCTGCCTTACATGGATCGCCTCGACTACGTCTCGATGATGTCGAACGAGCACGCATACTGCATGGCGGTTGAGCGCCTGCTCGGGGTCGAGGTGCCGATCCGGGCGCAGTACATCCGCGTGATGTTCGACGAGCTGACGCGGATCCTGAATCACCTGCTGTGGCTCGGGGCGCACGCGCTCGATATCGGCGCGATGACGGTGTTCCTGTATGCGTTCCGGGAGCGCGAGGACCTGATGGACGTCTACGAGGCGGTGTCGGGGGCGCGCATGCACGCGGCCTACTACCGGCCGGGCGGCGTCTACCGCGATCTGCCCGAGGCCATGCCGAAGTACAAGGCGTCGATGTACAAGAACGATAGCGACGTGCGCAAGCTGAACGAGGCCCGCGAGGGCTCGCTGCTCGATTTCATCGAGGACTTCACCAACCGGTTCCCGAAGTACGTCGACGAGTACGAGACGCTGCTCACCGACAACCGCATCTGGAAGCAGCGCACGGTCAACATCGGCGTGGTGACGCCGGAGCGCGCGCTCGCGCTCGGGTTCACCGGGCCGATGCTGCGCGGCTCGGGCATCGCCTGGGCCCTGCGCAAGAAGCAGCCGTACGAGGTGTACGACCGCATGGAGTTCGATATCCCGGTCGGCGTCAATGGCGATTGCTACGACCGGTACCTGGTGCGCATCGAGGAGATGCGCCAGGCGAACCGCATCGTGAAGCAGTGCATCGACTGGCTGCGCGGCAACCCGGGGCCCGTGATCACCGACAACCACAAGATCGCTCCGCCGTCGCGGGTGGAGATGAAGAGCAACATGGAAGAGCTGATCCACCACTTCAAGCTCTTCACCGAGGGCATCCACGTGCCGCCGGGAGAGGTCTACGCCGCGGTCGAGCATCCCAAGGGCGAGTTCGGCATCTACCTCGTCTCCGACGGCGCGAACATGCCCTACCGCATGAAGATCCGAGCCGCGGGATTCCCGCACCTGGCGGCGCTCGACGAGATGGCGCGCGGACACATGCTCGCCGACGTCGTCGCCATCATCGGCACGCAGGACATCGTTTTCGGAGAGATCGACCGCTGATGGCCGCGACCTTGCTCAGCCCGGAAGCCCTGACGAAGATCGACCGGGAGACCGCGAAGTATCCGCCCGAGCACAAGCGCTCCGCCGTGATGGCGGCGCTCGCCGTCGCGCAGGACGAGCACGGCCACCTGTCGACCGAGGTCATGGACGCCGTCGCGCAGCACCTCGGCATGGCGCCGGTCGCGGTCTACGAGGTGGCGACGTTCTACACCATGTACGACCTCGATCCGACCGGCAAGTACAAGCTGTGCATCTGCACGAACCTGCCGTGCGCGCTCTCGGGCGCGGAGGAGGCGGCCGAGCACCTGAAGAAGAAGCTGGGCGTCGACTGGAACGAGACCAGTGCCGACGGCCGCTTCACGCTGAAGCAGGGCGAGTGCTTCGGCGCCTGCGGCGACGCCCCCGTGATCCTCGTGAACAACAAGAAGCTGCTCTCGTTCATGACCCCCGAGAAGCTCGATCAATTCATCGCGGAGTCGAAGTGATGCTCGACTACGGTCCCGACGCCCTCATCCTCAAGGGCCTCGACGGCGACAACTGGCGTCTCGACGACTACGTGAAGCGCGGCGGCTACTCGGCGCTGAAGAAGCTGCTCGCCGACAAGACTCCGCCCGAGAACGTGGTCGCCGAGCTGAAGAAGTCCGCGCTGCGCGGGCGCGGTGGCGCGGGCTTCCCCACGGGACTGAAGTGGAGCTTCATGCCGAAGAACTTCCAGGGTCCCAAGTACCTCGTCTGCAATTCCGACGAGGGCGAGCCGGGAACGTTCAAGGACCGCGACATCCTGCGCTACAACCCGCACATCGTCATCGAAGGCATGGCCATCGGCGCGTACGCCATGGGCATCCCGGTCGGCTACAACTATATCCACGGCGAG
>DATDMW010000300.1:0-5307 GCA_036518595.1 Burkholderiales bacterium | reverse complement strand
CACGGCGGCATCCTGCCGTTCGTGCTACGCGAGCTGCTCTCGGCGTCGCGGCCGGCGGCGACGAAGGCCGCCTAGCTGAACAGCGTCTCGGGAACGAGCACGCTGCCTTCGAAGATGCGGCGCGCCGTGCGCACCAGCGCGGCGCGCTTCACGTTGCGCGTCCCGCCCTCGTCCTCGACCTCGAGGTCGACCTCGATGGCGCCGGCCGGGTGCTCGATCCGCAGCACGCCGCCGCGGAAGTCCGCCGGACGCACGTAGCGGCTCGCCACCGAGCCGGGCAGCGCGCACGCGGTGCCCACCGCGAGCGCCCCCGTCACGGCGTGCGCCTTGTGGCAGGCGTGCGGCGTGAAATAGCGCGAGCGCACGCCCTCGCCCTGCGACGGGCTCGAGATCAGCACCGGCTTCGGCACGACGAGCTTCGAGACATCGCCGAGGCCCATGCGCCGGCCGGCCTCGAGGCGGATCGACTCGATCCGCTTCATCATGTCGCGATCGGCGTCGAGCGCCTCGGCGGTCTCGCCGCCGGTCTTGCCGAAGGCCTCGGCGGGCATGATCGCGACCGGCATCGCCATGTCGACGATGCTGACCTCGACGCCCTGGATCCGGTCCGTCACCTCGCCCGTGGGGAGAAGCTTTCCGGTAACGGCGCCGTACGCGTCGAGAAACGTGAGCCTGATCGGCGCCGCCGCCTCGGCGACGCCGTCGATGCGCGTGTCGCCTTCGTACTCGACCGAGCCGCCCGGCGTCTGGATCACGGCTTCGATCAGCGTCTCGGTGTTGACGTTGTAGATGCGCACGAGCGTCTCGCGCCCGCCCGGCTTCACCAGCCCCGACTCGATCGCGAATGGCCCGACGCCGGCGAGCATGTTGCCGCAGTTCGGTTTTGTATCGACGAAGGCCTGGTCGATCGACACCTGCGCGAACAGGTAGTCGACGTCCGCGCCGGAATGCTTCGACCGGCTGACGATCGCCACCTTGCTGGTGAGGGTATTTGCGCCGCCCAGGCCGTCGACCTGGAGCGGGTGCGGCGAGCCCATGACCCGCAGCAGCACCTGGTCGCGGCGCCCGGGGTCCTCGGGCAGGTCGGAGGCGAGGAAGTAGGGCCCCCGCGAGGTGCCACCGCGCATCAAAACGCAGGGAATTTTTCGTTGCATCGGGTGTTTATGTCTCGAGGAAGCTTTTTCACAACGCGTAGTCTAAACTTTATGACTATGACCTTCCTGCGCATTTCCACCGCCGCCGCGGCCTTGGCCGCGATCGTAACCGGCTGCGCCGGCTACGGCTCGATCGCCCCGGGGACCGGCGCCGACCAGGTCCGTGCCCGCATGGGCGCTCCCGCCGAGGTCTGGAAGAACGCCGACGGCACCGAGACCTGGGAGTACCCGACCAGCCCGAACGGCTGGTACACCTACATGGTCGACCTGGGACCGGACCGCGCCGTGCGCGACGTGCACCAGGTGCTCGACGAGCCCTACTTCTCCAGGATCCAGGCGGGCCAGTCGCGCGAGGCGGTGCGCCGCGTGCTCGGCGCGCCCAAGGACGTCACCCGGTACCGGGGGACGAACGAGGAAGTGTGGTCCTGGCGCTACAAGGAGGCGAACAACTGGTACAAGCTGTTCAACGTCGCCTTCGACGCGTCGAGCGGGACGGTGCTGCGCACCTTCCGCATGGACGATCCCTATATGTACGACAAGGGCGGCCGCGGCAAGGGCGGCTGACTCCCGGGGCGACGTTCAGGCGCGTTTCTCGCCCTCGGCAAACACCTCGCGCGCGAGGCGGAAGGCCTCCACCCCGGCGGGCGCGCCGCAGTAGATCGCGACCTGGAGCAGCACCTCGCGGATCTCGTCCTTGGTGCAGCCGTTCTTCAGCGCGCCCCGCACGTGCGTCTTGAACTCGGTCGAGCGGTTGAGCGCCGACAGCATGGCGAGGTTCAGCAGGCTGCGGGTCTTGCGCGGGAGCTGGGGCCGGGCCCAGACGGCGCCCCAGCAGTACTCGGTGAGCAGGTCCTGCAGCGGCCGGTTGAAGTCGTCCGCGGTCGCGAGCTGGCGCTCGACGTAGTCCGAGCCCAGCACTTCCCTGCGCACCGCCAGGCCCTTGTCGTAGTTCTCCTTCGACATTTCGCGTCTCCGTGTGATTGCGGCGTTACGCCAACGTATGGGTCATCTCGCCGATGCCCTCGATCCACAGCTTCACCGAGTCGCCGGCGTTGAGAAAGCGCTTGCGGGGCATGCCGACGCCCGCCGGCGTACCGGTGAGGACCAGGTCGCCCGGATTCAACGTCACGCGCGACGAAAGCATCGCGATCTGCTCGGCGGTGCTGAAGATCATCTTGCTCGTGTGCGAGTCCTGCATCAGCTCGCCGTTGACCCAGAGCTTGAGCCCGAGATTCTGCGGATCGGGAATGTCGCCCGCGGGCGTGATCCACGGTCCGAGCGGGCAGGATCCGTCGAACGACTTGTGGCCGAGCCAGTCCATGTGGAACGGCGACGTCTCGGGGGTCTTCTCGCGCCGGCCGGCGTCGCGCGCCGAGAGATCGTCGGCGATGGTGTAGCCTGCGACGAAGTCGAGCGCCTTCTCGACCGGGACGTCCTTCGCAGTGCGGCCGACGACCGCGGCGAGCTCGACCTCCCAGTCCAGCATGCGGCAGTACGGCGGGATCCTCACCTTCGCGCCGGGCCCGACGATCGTGCTGCGCGACGCCTTGATGAAGTGCCAGGGCTTGTCGCCCCGCTCCTTCGCCGTCGGACCGGGCTCGCGCCCGTGCGCGCGCGCCATCTCGATCATGTGATCGGTGTAGTTCGCCCCCGCGCAGTAGATGTTGCCCGGGTGGAGCACCGGCGCGAGCAGCTTCACGCGCTTCACCGGCACGCCCTTCGCGCGGCTCTTGCCGGCGATGATGCGCTCGGCCGCGAGCGCGAGACCCGAGCGCGCCGTCCTCCACTCCTGCAGGATCGCGAGCACGCTGGTGTAGGCGGCGTTGCCGAGGATGCCGGCAGGATCGTACACCTGCTCCTCGACCAGGATCCCGGCGCGGGGCTCGCGGCCCGACTGATAGCTCAGCAGGCGGTAGCTCACGGTGGCCTCGGTAATCATGCGTACGCCCGCTTCACGCGGCCGATCCAGTCGCGGAACGCGCCCATCTGCTCGGTCATGATCTTGCGCGTCGGCTCGTCGAGCAGCCTGCCCTCGGCGTCGATCTTGTTCTGCGCCATGCCGATGAAGATCTCGGGCTTGCGCAGCCACTGCACCCCGAGCCCGTCGAGGATGCGGCGCAGGTCGTACTGACCGCGCGCGCCGCCGAGCGGTCCCTGCGTGGCGCTGATCACCGCCGCGGGCTTGCCCTCGAACGGCACCGTCGGCTTGAAGCGCGAGAGCCAGTCGATCACGTTCTTGAGCGGCGCCGACACCGACCAGTTGTACTCGGGCGACGCGAACAGCAGCGCGTCGGCCGCCAGCACCTGGTCGCGCAGGCGCGTGACCGGCGCGGGAAAGCCCTTCTCCTGGACGTCGTGATTGTAGAGCGGCAGGTCGCCGATAGTCGCGATCTCGAGCGTCATGCCCGCCGGCATCAGGCCGCCCGCGATCTTCAGCGCCATCAGGTTGTACGACTTGGCCCTGAGGCTTCCGCACATGCCCAGGATCTTGTAGTTGGGGTCCGTCGCCATGTTGTTCTCGTTCTCCTTGGTTAAACCAGCGCCGCCTTGACCTTCTCCGGCGTGAACGGCACGTTGCGCAGGCGCGCGCCGGTCGCGTCGAAGATCGCGTTCGCCACGGCAGCCATGACCGGAGCCGCCGCCGGCTCGCCCGCGCCCAGCGACGGCT
Organism: Burkholderiales bacterium; assembly: GCA_036518595.1. Taxonomy (GTDB): domain Bacteria; phylum Pseudomonadota; class Gammaproteobacteria; order Burkholderiales; family SG8-39; genus VBDM01. The sequence goes on along the minus strand of DATDMW010000300.1, from coordinate 1,485 downwards.
TGTCGGGGCGGTCGAGGAGCGCGATGTCGATCTCCTGCGGCAGGTCGGCAAAGCGCAGGATCGGATACCGCGCCCAGTCCAGGCTCGTGAGCTTCTTCGTGTCGAAGCGCACCTCTTCGAGCAGCGCGCGCGAGAGCGTCTGCACGATGTTGCCTTCGATCTGGTTCTTCAGGCCGTCCGGGTTCACGATCTGGCCGCAATCGTGCGCGACGGCGACGCGCTCGACGCGCACCTTGCCGCTCGCGCGCTCCACCCGAACCTGCATCGCCACCGCAGCGTAGCCGCTGTAGTTGTCGTAGTGCACGAAAGCGACGCCGCGCCCTTCGCCGCTCTTCGGGCGGCGCGGCGCCGGCCGCGGTTCCCACTTCGCGAGCTTCGCCACCGCCTCGAGCACGGCGACCGCGCGCTCGTCCTTCAGGTGGCGGATGCGGAACTCGATCGGGTCGGCCTTCGCGGCGGCCGCGAGCTCGTCGATGAACGACTCGTTGCCGAAGGTGTTCGCGGGCGATCCCAGGCCGCGCAGCGACGACACGCGCAGCACGGTCGAGTGCAGCAGCTGCAGCCGCACGCGCGCATTGGGAAATACGTAGGTCGGCTTCGCGTTGCGGTCGGCGCCGGTCGGCGCGAGCTTGTGCGGCTGGCCGAGCGCGGCGCCGGCGAGCACGTTGCCCGCGGCGTCTCCCGACGGCCGTCCCGCGTGGCCGGGGCTCCACACCTGCGAGTCCCAGGCGGCGACGTTGCCCTTGCCGTCGAGCGCTCCGCGGTAGTCCATCACCATCGCGGCGCCCTTCGGCTCGTGGCCGTGCTCGTCGTGGCGCATCCACTGCACGCGCACCGGCTTGCCGACCGCCTGCGAAAGCACCGCCGCGTCGGTGGTGACGTCGTCGGCGCCGTTGTGGCCGTAGCAGCCCGAGCCTTCGGCCCAGATGAGGTGCACCTTCTCGGCCGGAAGCCCGAGCGTCTTCGCCACCGCGTCTCGCAGGTTGAACGAGCTCTGCGTCGGCGACCAGAGCGTCGCGCCGTCCGCGGTCACGCTCGCGACCGCGCACGAGGCGCCGATCGACGCGTGCATCTGGTGCGGCACGTAGTACTGCGCGTGGTGCACCCTGGCCTGCTTGAGCGCGGCCTCGACGTCGCCGTTCGAGGCGACCGCGTGCTCGGTGCTCTTCGTGCCGCGCGTGAACGCGGGCATGTCCTTCATCGCCGGCAGGCCGATCGCCTGCTTCCACTGGATCTTCAGGGCGCGCGCGGCCTTGATCGCCTGCTCCTCGCGGTCCGCGACGACGCCCACGAAGTTGCGCTTCGCCACGACGCGGACGTTGCCCGGGAGCTTCTTCGCCGCGCGCTCGTCGACCTTCTCGACGACGAAGTCGGGCGCGGGCGGCCGCACCATGCGCCCGTGCAGCATCCCGGGGACGCGCACGTTCTGCACGTAGGGGTGCGTTCCGTAGACCTTGCCCGGCAGCTCGACGCGCGGGATCGGCT
>DATDMW010000299.1:0-2259 GCA_036518595.1 Burkholderiales bacterium | reverse complement strand
GGACACGCTGGGAGAGCTGCAGCGCCGCCTGCAGTCGGGCCCGTGGTTCTCGACCGTCACGGTGGACGTCGAGCGCGATCCGCTCAAGCCGAACCTGGTCCCGGTCATCGTGACCGTGGCGGAGCGCCCCTCGCGCGACGTGGGGCTCTCGCTCGGCTACGGCACCGACGACGGCTTCCGCGCCGAGGCGGCGTACCGCGACCGCGACCTCTTCTCGCGCGGCTACGACCTGCAGAGCTCGCTGCGACTGGGCAGCCTGCAGCAGATCGGCTACGCGGACGTCTACATGCCGCCGGGCCTCTTCCCCTTCCGCGGCCGCGACGTGCCGTTCCGCGACAGCATGGGCGTGCTCTACGAGTACAACAACATCGAGAAGATCAACCTGCACCGGCTCGCCGTCGCCGCCTACCGGCATTTCACGCCCGAGAAGTTCGAGACGCGCGTCGGCCTCTCGTACCAGATCGAGCGGACGCACCCCGAAGGCTCGGACGAGCAGATCACGCGGGCCATGGCGCCGGTGATCGCGTTCACCTGGCGCCGGGTGGACAGCCTCTTCGACCCGCAGCGCGGCGGCGTGCTGAACCTGCAGTTCGCCTCGGGCTGGAAGTCGATCCTGTCCACGCAGGATTTCGTGAAGACGTATGCGCAGTACCAGCACTGGTTCCCGATCACGCCGCGCGACCAGCTCCTGGCGCGCGCGGAGATCGGCTATACCATCGCTGCGTCGCGCCAGGGCATTCCGGAGGACTTCCTCTTCCGTGCCGGCGGCTCACGCTCCAATCGCGGCTACGCCTACCAGAGCCTCGGCGTGCGAGAGGGCGAGGCCACGGTGGGCGGCCGCTACCTGATGACGGCGAGCGCCGAGTACGTGCACTGGCTGAACGAGAAGTGGGGCGGCGCGGTCTTCATGGACATCGGCGACGCCGCCGATACGCCGAAGGAATGGAACTCGAATCGCAGCTACGGCATCGGCGCCCGCTACAAGACACCGGCCGGGCCCCTGGCGCTCGACCTCGCCTATGCCGAGGGGCCGAGCAAATTCCGCATCTCGTTTTCCGTGACGGTCGCCTTCTGAAGCCATGAGCGCCGAAGCCCCCGCCGCCGCGCCGCCTCCGGCACCGACACCCCGGCGGCGCATGCGCTGGGTCTGGCGCACGCTTGCGGTGGTGGCGGTGCTGTTGCTGCTCATCGTGGGCGCGATCACCTGGGTCATGACGACGCCCGAGGGCGCGCGGCTCGTCCTCGGCCGCGTCAGCACCATGCTCGGGGAAGGCACGACCTTCTCCGGCGTCGACGGGCGCATCGGCGGCCTGCTGCGCGTCGACACGATCGAGATCTCCCGGCCGGACATGTACGTGCGCGTCGAGGGCTTCGAGATGGACACGGCGCCGCTCGAGCCCCTGCATGGGCGGCTCCTCGTCCACCGGCTGGTCGCGCGCTCGGTGGTGGTGCGGACGGCCTCGACGGGCGAAGCCGCGAAAATCCCGGTCTCGTTCAAGCCGCCCTATGCCGTCGACCTCGAGGACGGGCGCGTCGGCGAGCTGCGCATCGGCCCGCTCACGCCCGAGGCACGCGCCGAGAAGGACGTCGCCCGGCGGCGCGCGCTCATGGAAGCGACGCGCGACCGCGACTTCGTCGTGCGCGACATCGTGTTGCGCGGCGAGGGCGACGCCAGCCGCTGGACCATCCACGAAGCGCGCGCGGAAACGACCTACGGCCGGGCCGCGCTCGCGGGCACGCTCGAGACCACCGCGCCCTTCGCGCTCGAGGCCAAGGCGCGCGGCGAGGGCAGCTTCGGCGAGCGGCCGTATGCAGTCGAGCTGCACGCGGCGGGCACGTTGAAGCGCCTGGAGGCCACGTTCGAGGGCGACGTCTCCGGCCAGCACGCGGTGGGGCGCGCGGCGGTCGAGCCGTTCGCGAAGATGCCGCTGCGCACGCTCGAGGCGACCGCGAAGGAGCTCGATCTTGCGCGCATCGCCGGGTCGCTCCACACCAACGTCGACGTGCAGGCGAAGCTCGATTCCCAGGGTGACGCGTTCTCCGGCCCGGTGCGCATCGAGAACCATGCGCCGGGTCCGTGGGACAAGGGCCGGCTTCCGTTCAACGCGGCCTCGGCGCGCGTGGTCCTCACGCCGGAGCGCGTCGATGTCGCGGACCTGTCGGTCGCGCTGCCGGGGGGCGGTGCGGCGAGCGGGCAGGCCGTCGTGCAGAAGTCTGGCATCGAGGCCAACCTGCGCGTGGCGGACGTCGATCTCCTCG
>DATDMW010000298.1:0-20201 GCA_036518595.1 Burkholderiales bacterium | reverse complement strand
CTCGAGCGCTGCTTTCCGGGCCTGCCGCCCGGCGAGCGCGTCCGCATTGCGAGGCGGCATTTCGGTGCCTTCGTTCGCAGCGTGCTCGAGCGCGGCATCCTGTGGTGGGCGCCGCGCGAGCGCATCGTGCGCCTCGTGCGCATCGTCGGCATGGAGCACATCCACGCGGCGAAGGACGCGCCCGTGCTGCTGCTCGCGCCGCATTTCGTGGGCCTGGACGCCGGGTGCACGCGCCTCACCTGCGAGATCGACATGGCGGGCATCTACGCGAAGCAGAAGGATGCCGTCTTCGATGCGATGCTCCTGCACGGGCGGACGCGCTTCGGCCACCAGCGTGCGATCTCGCGCCAGGAGGGCGTGCGGGCCGCCATCGCGGTGCTGAAGGACCACGTCCCGTTCTACTATCTGCCCGACCAGGATTACGGCGCGCGCGAGAGCATCTTCGTCCCGTTCTTCGGCGTGCCGGCGGCGACCGTGACCGGCCTGTCGCGGCTCGCCCGGCTGGTCGGTGCGCGCGTGATCCCGTGCGTCACGCGCATGCTGCCCGGGGGCGCGGGCTACGAGGTCAGGTGCTATCCGGCGTGGGAGGACTTTCCCGGCGCCGACCCGGAGGCCGACGCGCGGCGCATGAACGCCTTCATCGAGGAGCGCGTTCTCGAGATGCCCGAGCAGTACTTCTGGACGCACAAGCGCTTCAAGACGCGTCCGCCGGGCGAGCCGCGGTGGTACTGAGCGGACGCTTAGAATACCGGCCGTGAAGCTGAAGTTCGCGAAGATGCAGGGGCTCGGCAACGACTTCGTCGTCATCGACGGCGTGCGCCAGCGCGTCGCGATGACGCCGGCGCTCGCCCGGCGCCTCGCCGACCGGCACTTCGGCATCGGCTGCGACCAGGTGCTTCTCGTCGAGAAGCCGGGTTCGGCCGGCGCGGACTTCCGCTATCGGATATGGAACGCCGACGGTGGCGAGGTCGGGCAGTGCGGCAACGGCGCGCGCTGCTTCGTGCGCTTCGTGCGCGACCACGCGCTCTCGGACAAGCGCGAGCTCAAGGTCGAGACCGCGTCGGGCATGATCGTTCCGCGGCTGGAGGCCGACGGCGAGGTCACCGTAGACATGGGCTCGCCGCGCTTCGATCCCGCGTCGATTCCGTTCCTGTCGCAATCGCCGGCCCCGGTGCAGCCGCTCGAGCTGCCGACGGGGCGAACGGTGCAGATCACGGCGGTCTCGATGGGCAACCCGCACGCGGTCCAGCTCGTCGACGACGTCGATTCTGCCCCCGTGACCACCGAAGGTCCTGTCATCGAGAAGCATCCGCGCTTCCCCGAACGGGTGAACGCCGGCTACATGCAGGTCCTCGGCCGCGGCCGCATCGCGCTGCGCGTCTGGGAGCGAGGCGCAGGCGAGACGCTCGCCTGCGGCACGGGCGCCTGCGCGGCCGTCGCGGCCGGCATCCGGCGCGGGCTGCTCGACGCCAGGGTGCGCGTCGCGACGCGCGGCGGCGATTTGACGATCGAGTGGCGGGGCGGGGACAATCCCGTATGGATGAGCGGACCGGCCGTGACCGTGTTCGAAGGGGAAATCAACGTTGAGACCTGACGACGTCGCGCGCTACCTGCAGGAAAACCCGGTTTTCTTCGAGCAGTACGCCGACCTGTTGTCCCAGATCTACATCCCGCATCCGCACGGCGGCCGCGCCATACCGCTCTCGGAGCGGCAAGTGCTGACCTTGCGCGAGCGGGCCCGCGCGCTCGAGTCGCGCCTGGCGGAGCTGCTCGAGGTCGGCGAGGAAAACGACGCGATCGGCGAGAAGATGCACCGGCTCTGCCTGGCGCTGCTGCCCGTGCCGGACCTGCGCGCCCTGCTGTCGGCGCTCGACTACAACCTGCGCGAGGATTTCGCCGTTCCGCACGTCGCCCTGCGCGTCTGGCGCGAGGGAGCCGCGGCCGAGCTCGCGGAGCTCGGCGGCGCGAGCGATGACGCGAAGCATTACGCGGCCGGGCTCGCCCAGCCTTTCTGCGGGCCGGCCGGGAATTCCGAGGTCGTCGCCTGGTTCGGCGAGGCGGCCGCGCATGTGCGCTCGGTGGCGAGCGTCCCGCTTCGCGAGAAAGGCGAGTGCTTCGGCATGCTGGTCCTCGGCAGCGAGGATGCCGCGCGTTTCTACCCCGAGATGGGCACGGTCTATCTCAAGCGGCTCGGCGAGCTCGCGAGCGCGTCCCTGCTGCGCTTTCTTTAGGGGTGGCGCGGATGCCCGCGCCCGACGGTGACGCGAAGCGCGAGCTGCTCGCGGCGTTTCTTCGCTCGCTCGAATCCGGTCGCCGGCTGTCGCCCCACACGCGCTCGGGCTACGCGCGCGATATCGAGCGGCTGCTCGAGGAAATCGACGATGCCCCGCTCGACCAGGTCTCGTCGCATCTCGTGCGACGCGCCGTGGCCCGCCTGCACGCGCGGGGCCTCTCGGGGAAGAGCCTCGCGCGGGCGCTGTCCGCATGGCGCTCGTTCTTCGCCTGGCTCGCGCGCCATCGCGGTCTCGGGGCGAATCCCTGCGCCGGCATCCGCGCCCCGAAAAGCGCGAAGGCCCTGCCGCGCGTCCTCTCCCCGGACCAGGCGGCGCAGCTGCTCGATCGCCGGCCCGACGACGACCGGGAGACGCGCGACAAGGCGATGTTCGAGCTGTTCTATTCCTCGGGCCTGCGGCTCGCCGAGCTGGTGCGCCTTGATCTCGAGGACGCGCGCACGGCGATCGAAGAGGCCGAGCTCGCGGTGCTCGGCAAGGGCAACAAGACGCGCCGCGTGCCGGTCGGCCGCAAGGCGATCGAGGCGCTGCGCGCTTGGCTCTCGATCCGCCCGGCACTCGCGCGTGCAGGCGAGCGCGCGCTGTTCACGGGCGCGCGCGGGCGCCGCATCGCGCCGCGCGTCGTGCAGCATCGTCTCGCGCGCTGGGCGAAGAAGCTCGGCATCGCCGCGCCCGTCCATCCGCACGTGCTGCGGCACTCGTTCGCGTCGCACCTGCTGCAATCGTCCGGCGATCTGCGCGCCGTCCAGGACCTCCTCGGTCACTCGAGCATCTCGACCACGCAGGTCTACACGCACCTCGACTTCCAGCACCTGGCAAAGGCGTACGATGCCGCGCACCCGCGCGCCAAGAGAAAGAACTGAGCGCGCCGCCGGGAAGCTCGTCCTCAAGCCGGGACGCGAGAAGTCGCTGCTGCGCCGCCATCCCTGGGTGTTCTCGGGCGCGGTCGAGCGCGCCGAAAATACCGGGGACGCAGGCGAGACGGTGAAGATCGTCACGAACGACGGACGCTTCCTCGCCTGGGGAGCGTTCAACCCCTCGTCGCAGATCCGCGCCCGCGTGTGGAGCTTCGAGGAGCCGCGGCCTCCGGGTCCCGATCTCATAAGGGAAAAGATCGGGGCGGCGCTCGCGTTGCGCCGCGCGCGCATCGGGGCCCGCATCAACGTAGACACCGACGCTCTGCGCCTCGTGCACGCCGAGTCCGACGGCCTGCCCGGCGTGATCGCGGACCGATACGCCGCCACGCTGGTCGTGCAGCTGCTTTCCGCCGGAGCCGAGCGCTGGCGCTCGACCCTCGTCGCGCAGCTCGCCGAGCTCTCGGGATGCGAGCGCGTGTACGAGCGCTCGGACGCGGAGGCGCGCCAGCTCGAGGGGCTTGCAGCGCGCGACGGATGGGCGAGCGGCGCGGCCGGCGAGCCGGTGGTCGAGATCCGCGAGCACGGCCTGCGCTACGCGGTCGACGTCGCCCACGGACAGAAGACGGGCTTCTATCTGGACCAGCGCGACAACCGGGCGCGCGTCGGGGAGCTGTCCAGGGACCGCGAAGTGCTGAACTGCTTCTGCTATACCGGCGGATTCACCCTGTCCGCGCTCGCGGGCGGAGCGCGCTCGGTGCTGTCGGTCGACAGCTCGGCCGCGGTGCTGCGCGCGGCGCAGGCGAACGCCGAGCGCAACGGCCTGGCCGCCGCCGCGCAATGGCTGCAGGGCGACGTGTTCCGGATGCTGCGCGAGCTGAATGCCCAGCAGCGCCGGTTCGACCTCATCGTGCTCGATCCGCCGAAGTTCGCTCCCACGTCCAAGGACGCCGAGCGAGCGGCGCGCGGATACAAGGACATCAACCTGAACGCGCTGCGGCTGCTGCGGCCGGGGGGCCTGCTCGCGACGTTCTCGTGCTCGGGCGGCGTGTCCCCGGAGCTGTTCCAGAAGATCGTGGCGGGCGCGGCAGCCGATGCGCCCGCTTCGCTCCTGCTGCGCGAGCGGCGCTGGGCCGCGCCCGACCACCCGGTTCTCGTGGAGTTCCCGGAGGGCGAGTACCTGAAGGGCCTGCTGCTCGAGCGGGTGTGACCGGCGCGGGTTGCGTCGCACGAGGCGCCGTGGTCTAATGCGCGCTTTTTTCGGGGCTTCCGTTCCGGGCCGCCCCGGCTTCCGGCTCGACGCGACGCCGGAGCGGCTGCCGCGGTCCGCGGTGAACTCGCGCAAGCCCTTGCAGGTCACACGCGGCGCGGAATCTCCATAGAATGGGTCATGGCCACTGAAGACAACATGGTGCCGGTCACCATCCTCACGGGGTTTCTCGGGAGCGGGAAGACCACGCTCATCAACCGCATCCTGAAGGAGCAGCACGGCCATCGCATCGCCGTCATCGAAAACGAGTTCGGCGAGGCCGGCGTGGACAACGAGATCCTGCTCGAGAACGAAGGCGAGCAGATCGTCGAGATGAACAACGGCTGCGTGTGCTGCACCGTCCGCGGCGACCTGATCCGCATCCTGGGCGAGCTGAAGGACCGGCGCGAGAGCGGGAAGCTCAAGTTCGAGCGCGTGATCATCGAGACGACCGGCATGGCCGATCCCGGCCCGGTCGCGCAGACCTTCTTCGTCGACGAGCACGTCGGCAACTACTATCTGCTCGACGGCGTCATCACGGTCGTCGATGCGAAGCACGGTCCGAAGCAGCTCGACGAATTCCACGAGGCGCAGGAACAGGTCGGTTTCGCCGACCGCATCCTGCTGTCGAAGACCGATCTCGTGCCCGAGGACGAGCAATCGCGCCTGCGCAAGCGGCTGGTGCAGATGAACCCGCGCGCGCCGATCAAGAACGTGCATTTCGGCAACGCGCCGATCGACGAGATCCTGGATATCCGCGGCTTCAACCTGAATGCCATTCTCGAGCTCGATCCCGAGTTCCTCGAGGACGACGAGCACGAGCACGACGAGCAGGTGAGCTCGTTCGTGTTCCGCTCCGACAAGCCCTTCGACGGCGTCAGGCTGGAGGAATTTCTGTCCGGATTGATACAGGTCTACGGTCCGAACATGCTACGCTACAAGGGCGTACTGTATCTAAAAGGCAACACGAACCGCGTAGTGTTCCAGGGCGTTCACATGCTGATGGGCGGGGACGTCGGGCGGCCGTGGGGCAGGGACGAGAAACGTTCGAGCACGCTGGTCTTCATCGGCAAGAACCTTCCGCAGGATCTCTTTATCAAGGGGTTGGAACAATGCCTGGAAGCAACGCAGTGAAACGGACGCCGCCCAAGGACGCACGGGCGGCCAAGCCGGCTGCCGCACGCCCGACGGAGGAAAAGGCGAGCGGGCTCACCGAGGTCGAAATCCGCAAGGCGCCCGCGGCGCAGTACATGAACCCGCAGCAGCTCGCGTTCTTCCGCGAGCGGCTGCTCGAGATGCAGCGCGAGCTCCTCGAGAACGCCGACGTCACCTCAGAGCGCCTGCGCGAGCACGAGCTCGAGCCCGACCCCACCGACCAGGCCACCATCGAAGAGGAATACGCGCTCGAGCTGCGCACGCGCGACCGCGAGCGCAAGCTGCTCAAGAAGATCGAGCAGGCACTGCGCCGCATCGAGGACGGCAGCTACGGCTATTGCGAGGAGACCGGCGAGGCGATCGGCATCCCGCGCCTGCTCGCGCGGCCGACCGCGACGCTCACGATCGAGGCGCAGGCGCGCCGCGAGCTGAAGCAGAAGCTCTACGGCGAATAACGAGACGGCGGCGCGTCGGGCGCCATCGCGCCGATTTGCGCTACACTAGCCGCCCCGATATCCCGGGCGGTTCCATGAGTCGCACTTTGCGGTACGTGCTGATCGCCGCTGCGCTGATCTTCGCGCAGCAGTCTGCACAGCTGCACGCGCTCTCCCACGTTCCGCACGATCCGGCGAAGAAGGGCATGCCCTTCTCCGGGCATCCCGCCGCGCAGTGTCTCGCTTTCCACGCGGTCGACAGCGTCCTGCCGAACGCGGTGCGCGCGGTGAAGCCGGCGCGCGTCGCGCCGCCGGGCGTCTCGTATTTCGTTCTTCCGCTTCCGTTCCAGTCGCGGATCGAATTCGATTCGCGAGCGCCGCCGGTCTTTTCCTAGTCCCGCGTCATCCTTCCCGCGCCTCCGCGCGCGGGGATCGGGTCGTCTCCAGCGGACGATCGCGTGATTTCGGAGAAGAACATGCAGAAGACCAGCACACTGGCTCTTGCCGTCGCGGCCGCCGTGGGCATCGCAGGCCCGGGGTTCGCTCAAACGAACGACCCGCTTCGCGACGAGGTGAGGCAGCTCAAGGAGCGGACCGACGCGCTGGAGAAGCGCGTGCAGGACGCCGAGAGCGCCGCGAACCAGGCCGCGCAGGCCGGGAACCGCCCTGCGGGCGAGAACGCGCTCAACCCGGCCGTGTCGCTGATCCTGAACGGCGTCTACTCGAGCCTGTCGCGCAGTCCGGGCGATTTCCGCATCAACGGCTTCGTTCCGACGCTGGGCGAAGTCGAGCCCTTCCCCAGGGGCCCGAGCCTCGGCGAATCCGAGCTGGCGCTCGCCGCCAATATCGATCCGGACTTCCGCGGGACCGGGATCTTCTCCATCACGCCGCAGAACGAGGTCGCCGCCGAAGAGGCGTACATCCAGACGCTCGCGCTCTCGCATGGCTTCACGGTCAAAGCCGGCCGCTTCTTCTCGGGGGTCGGGTACCAGAACCAGATCCATGCCCACGCCTGGGATTTCACCGACGCGCCGCTCGCCAACAAGGTGTTTCTCGGCAACCAGCTCGCCGACGACGGCGTGCAGCTGAAATGGGTCGCCCCGACCGACACCTATTTCGATCTCGGCCTCGAGCTCGGCCGCGGCCGCGCCTTCCCCGCCGCCGCGCCGGAAGGCGCAGCGCGCGACAAGAACGGCGTCGGCTCGGCGAATGCGTTCGGCCACCTCGGCGGCGATTTCGGCTCGGGCTTCGCCTGGCAGGCGGGGCTCTCGTATCTGCGCACCTCGCCCCGCGATCGCACGTTCCAGGACGCCGATTCGGCGGGCATCGCGGTGACGAACGCCTTCAGCGGCCGCAGCAGGCTGTGGGCCTTGAGCGGCGTCCTGAAATGGGCGCCGGACTTCAACTCGACCGAGACGAGCGTGAAGCTGCAGGGCGAGTACTTCCGCCGCAAAGAGGACGGCGATCTGACGTTCGACACGGCCGCGGCGGCGGCCGGCCCGCAGACCGGCGCGTTCGCGTCGCGCCAGTCCGGGTGGTATCTGCAGACGGTGTATCAATTCCTGCCCATGTGGCGCGTGGGCTACCGCTACGATCGGCTGAGCGCCGGCACGCAGACGATCGGCCTGGTGGATTCGGGCGCGCTCACGCCCGCCGACTTCCCCGTCCTCGGACACTACAACCCGACGCGCAACACGGTGATGGCCGACTGGAGCGCGAGCGAGTTCAGCCGCGTGCGGCTGCAGCTCGCGCGCGACCGCTCGCGACAGAACGAGCCCGACAACCAGGTTTTCCTTCAATACATCGTCAGCCTCGGCGCGCACGGCGCCCACACGTTCTGAGAAAACGAACATGAAGATCCTGCTCAAGACCGCCTTGTTCCTGTTGTCGCTGGCGCTTCCGTGGTCCGCGTCCGCGGCGCTCAACGTGTTCACCTGCGAGCCCGAATGGGCGTCGCTCGCGCAGGAGATCGGAGGCGACAAGGTGTCCGTCACCTCGGCGACGACCGCGCGCCAGGACCCGCACCGCCTCGAGGCGCGGCCGAGCCTGATCGCCCGCATCCGACGGGCCGACCTCCTCGTGTGCACCGGCGCCGAGCTCGAGGTCGGCTGGCTGCCGCTGCTGCTGACGCAGTCGGGAAATCCCAGGATCCAGTCGGGCTCGCCGGGCTATGTCGAAGCCTCTCAGTTCGTGCCCAAGCTCGAGGTGCCGAAGGTTCTCGACCGCTCTCTCGGCGACATCCATCCTTCGGGAAACCCGCACGTCCATCTCGATCCGCGCAACATCGCGAAGGTCGCGCAGGTGCTCGCCGAGCGGATGGCGCGCGTCGACGCGGGCAACGCCGCCTTCTATCGCGACCGCGCGGCCGACTTCGGACGGCGCTGGGCGTCGGCCATGCAGCGCTGGGATCGCGACAAGGAGCGCCTGAAGGGCGTCGCCATCGTCGTCTATCACCGCGACTTCTCCTACTTCATCAACTGGGCCGGCATGCGCGAGGTGGGCAGCCTCGAGCCCAAGCCCGGGATCCCGCCGAGCCCGAGTCATCTCGCCGAGCTGGTCGAGCAGATGAAGCGCGATCCCGCGAAGGTCGTGGTGTACTCTCCGTACAACGATCCGCGCGCGGCCGAGTTCCTGTCGCAACGCGCCGGCATACCGACGACGATGATGCCGTTCACCGTCGGCGGTACCGACGGGGCAAAGGACCTGTTCGGCCTGTTCGACGACACGCTCGCGCGTCTGCTCGCGGTGATCAAATGAACCTCGACGCCGCGAGCTTCGGGATTCTCTGGCCGGCGTTCGTCGCCGGGCTCCTGGTCACGGCGACGCATGTGCCGCTCGGCATGCAAGTGCTCCAGCGCGGAATCGTCTTCATCGACCTGGCGGTGGCGCAGGTCGCCGGCCTCGGTGTGATCCTCGCCGACTTCCTCGGCTTCGAGCCGACCGGTAGCGCCGTTCAGATCGCCGCGCTCGGCGCGGCGCTCGCGTGCGCGATGCTGCTCACGTGGACCGAGAAGCGCTGGCCCGAGGTCCAGGAAGCGATCATCGGCGTGGTCTTCGTCGTGGGCTCGAGCGTCGCGCTGCTGCTCCTCGCGAAGAACCCGAGGGGGAGCGAAAACCTGCGCGAGTTGCTCATCGGCCAGATCCTCTGGGTGAATCCCTCGATGCTGCCGCTCATCGCGCTCGTCTCGGCCGGCATCCTCGGCGTGTGGTTCACGCTCCGGGAGCGTCTCGGGCGCATCGGCTTCTACGCGGTGTTCGCGGTCGCGGTCACGATGTCGGTGCAGCTCGCGGGGCTGTACCTGGTGTTCGCGACCCTCGTGGTGCCCGCGCTCTCGACCTATTACGATCCCCGGAAGCGTTACCTGAAGGCGTATGCCGTCGGCGTGCTCGGGTACGCGGTCGGCCTGGTGGTCTCGGCGGTCGCGGACCTGCCCTCGGGGGCAATGATCGTGTGCGCGATCGTCGCGATCGGCGCGGTCGTGGCGGCGCTGGGCCGCAGGCGCTCCGCGGCCTGAGGCGCTCCGGATGCGCAAAGATCGCCGTACATTGCGCTCGGCCGCGCTCCTGTGATAAAAGTCTCCGTACCCCCCGCAGTACCCCGTAGAACCGAGGTCTTCCCAGGTGTTTTCGCTATTCGGCAAGAAGGCTCCGCAGCCGGCGAAAAAGCCGGCCGCCAAGCCGCCGGCGCCCAAGCCGCAGCCGGCGAGATCCCTTTCGCGGGCGTCGCAGCCTGCGGGCCCCGTCGCACTCGACGAACCGTCGACTTCGCTCGATTTCACCGGCTATACGCCGGTGCCCAAGCGCGAGCTCGCGACCGCCGCCGCACGAGCATCGGCGCCGCAGGCGGCCGTCCCCGCGCGCGCGCCGCGCGAGCCGGACTCGGTGATGAGCATCGAGGTCACGGCGGCCTCGGGCGACGTCGCGCCGGTGATCGAGGAGACGGCGATCCTGTTCGCCAATGGCCAGGCCGAGCAGGCGCTCGCGAAGCTGTCGCAGGCGGTGCGGGGTGAAGACCTGGGCGCTTCGGCCGTGCAGTGCTGGCTCATGCTGTTCGACGTCTATCAGCATCTCGGGCGCCGCGAGGACTACGAATCGCTCGCGCTCGAGTTCGCGGTCAAGTTCGAGCGCTCGGCGCCCGCGTGGCGCGACGGCGGCGTCGAGGCGCGTGCGAACCCGGCGCTGCTGACGGGTGGAACGGGCTACTGCGCCTTCGCGGGCTCGATTGCCGCCGGCGCGGGAGAGTTCGAAAAGCTCGCCAACCTGGCGCAGCGCCAGCAGATGATCCGGGTGGACTTCGGCAGGATGGAGGCGATCGAGACTGCGGCCGCGGAGCGCCTGCGAGCGGCGCTGGTCGATCTGCGCTCGGGCGGAAAGGAAGTCGTCCTCACCGGCGAGGCGCGGCTGCTCGAGCTGCTCGAGGGCGCGTGCAGCGCAGGGAACGCGGGCACGGACCGAGCGATGTGGGCGCTGCTGTTCGAGGTGTACAAGTGGTTCGGGCGCCAGGAGGCCTTCGAGGAAGCGGCGGTGAACTACGCCGTGACCTACGAGGTCTCGCCGCCGTCGTGGGAGCAGCGGCCGCCCGCGGCGACGAAGGCTCCGGTGGCGCGAAGCGTGGGCGATTCGCCGGCCACGGCACTCACGCTCGCGGGCGACGTGACTTCGGCCGGCGAGGCGCTGGTCAAGGATCTGCAGGACTGGGCCGCCGCGAACAGCATGCTGGTCGTCGACATGTCGAAGGCGAGGCGCGTCGACTTCGTCAGCGCGGGGGTGATGCTGAACGCGCTCTCGCAGCTGCGCCAGGCCGGGACGACGATACAAATCCGCGGCGCGAACGAAATGATCGCGGCGCTGTTCGAAGTCATGGGCGTGTCGAAGGTCGCCACCGTCATCAGGCGCAAATGAGCAGACGCAAATGAGCGGGCTTGAAATCCGGGTTTTCGTCCCGAACTGACGCTCGCGGCTCGGCTTCCCGGCCGCCCACCCGGCCATCCATGCAACAATTCCACGGCACCACCATCCTCAGCGTCCGCCGCGACGGCAAGGTCGCGCTCGGCGGCGACGGCCAGGTGACGCTGGGGAACGTCGTCGTCAAGTCGGGCGCGCGCAAGGTGCGCCGGCTGTATCACGACCGCATCCTTGCCGGGTTCGCGGGCGGTACCGCGGACGCGTTCACGCTGTTCGAGCGCTTCGAGGCCAAGCTCGAGAAGCACCAGGGCAACCTGCTGCGCTCCGCGGTCGAGCTCGCGAAGGACTGGCGCACCGATCGCATGTTGCGCCGCCTGGAGGCGATGCTCGGCGTCGCGGACCGCGAGTCCTCGCTGGTGATCACCGGCATGGGCGACGTGCTCGAGCCCGAGCTGGGCATGATCTCGCTCGGCTCGGGCGGTCCTTACGCACAATCCGCGGCGCGCGCGCTGCTCGACAATACGACGCTCTCGGCTGAGCAGATCGTGCGCAAGGCGTTGGCCATCGCAGCGGACATCTGCATCTACACCAACCAGAACACGGTGGTGGAAGTGCTCGAATGAGGGCGGCGCCACGGCGCGCGT
This sequence comes from Burkholderiales bacterium, assembly GCA_036518595.1. GTDB lineage: Bacteria > Pseudomonadota > Gammaproteobacteria > Burkholderiales > SG8-39 > VBDM01. The sequence goes on along the minus strand of DATDMW010000298.1, from coordinate 8,669 downwards.
CCCAATCTCCGGTTCGCAATCATGTCTTCCATGACCCCCCAGGAAATCGTCCACGAGCTGGACAAGCACATCATTGGCCAGCATCGCGCCAAGCGCTCGGTCGCGATCGCGCTGCGCAACCGGTGGCGACGGCAGCAGGTGGGCGAGCCGCTGCGCCAGGAGATCACGCCCAAGAACATCCTCATGATCGGCCCGACCGGAGTGGGTAAGACCGAGATCGCGCGGCGGCTCGCGCGGCTCGCGGACGCGCCGTTCGTGAAAGTGGAGGCGACCAAGTTCACCGAGGTCGGCTATGTCGGGCGCGACGTCGACACCATCATCCGGGACCTGGTCGAGATCGCGATCAAGGACGCGCGCGAGGCGGCGACGCGCAAAGTACGCCGCCGCGCCGAGGACGCTGCCGAGGAGCGGTTGCTCGATGTGCTGCTGCCCGGCGCGCGCCGGCTCGACGCGTTCGCGGCCGAGGTCGACGCCGCGCCGAGGACGGGCGAGGAGGAATCGGCAACGCGGCAGAAATTCCGCAAGCGCCTGCGCGAGGGCGAGCTCGACGATCGGGAGGTCGAGATCGAGATCGCAGCTCCGCAGGCCCATATGGAGATCCTCGCGCCCCCCGGGATGGAGGAGCTCACGCAGCAGATCCAGGGCATGTTTCAGAACCTCGGCGGCGCGAGGAAGCGCCCGCGCAAGATGAAGATCCGCGAGGCGATGAAGATCCTCACCGACGAGGAGGCCGCGCGGCTCGTGAACGACGAGGACCTGCGCGCGAAGGCGCTCGCCAATGTCGAGCAGAACGGCATCGTGTTCCTGGATGAGATCGACAAGATCGCGAGCCGCGGTGAGATGGCAGGCGCCGACGTGTCTCGCCAGGGCGTGCAGCGCGACCTGCTGCCTCTGGTCGAGGGGACGACCGTCGCCACGAAATACGGCATGGTGAACACCGATCACATCCTCTTCATCGCAAGCGGGGCGTTCCATCTCTCCAAGCCGTCCGACCTCATCCCGGAGCTGCAGGGGCGCTTCCCGATCCGGGTCGAGCTCGACTCGCTTTCGGTGTCGGACTTCGAGCAGATCCTCACCAACACCGATGCCTGCCTCACGCGCCAGTACCAGGCGCTGCTCGCGACCGAAGGGGTCGAGGTGTCGTTCACGCCGGAGGGCATACGGCGGCTCGCGGAGATCGCCTATGCGGTCAACGAGAAGACCGAGAACATCGGGGCGCGGCGCCTTTACACCGTGATGGAGAAGCTGCTCGAGGAGATTTCGTTCGACGCCGGCAAGCGCGGCAAGGAGTCCGTCGTCGTCGACACCGCCTATGTGGATGCGCGGCTGCAGGACCTCGCCCGGAGCGAGGATCTCGCGCGCTACGTGCTGTGAGGGGCGCCGTGGTCCTCGCGCGCGCCCTCGGGCTGTCGCTCTTGTGCGCGCTCGCGCGTCCAGCGGCCGCGCAGGTGCACGCGACCGATGCATGGGCGCGCGGCACGGTCCCGGGGCAGAGCTCGAGCGTGGTCTACATGCGGTTGCGCAGCGACGAGCCGGCGGCGATCGTCGCCGTGGAAAGCCCGATCGGCACGGCCGAGTTGCACGAGATGAAGATGGATGGAGACATCATGCGGATGCGCCCGCTGAAGCGTCTGGAGCTTCCGGCCGGCCGCGTGGTGGCCCTCGACCCCTCGGGCGCGCACGTGATGCTCACCGGACTGAAGCGCCCCCTCGCCAAGGGGGACCGGGTCCCGCTGCGTCTGGTCGTCGAGACCGCCGGCGGAAAACGCCGCCGCGTCGATGTCAGCGCGGAAGTGCGCGATTTCGCATCCGGCGCGCGCCGCTAGCGGCTCGCGATCAATCGTTCGAGACACGACCTGCAATAGCAGGCCGCCGAGGCATCGGGCACCGGGAGCCGCGGCGGCAGCTCCGCGCACCAGCACGACGCGGAACCCGCCCGGCCGCCGCAGACGAAAACCTCTCCGCACGCGGCGCAGCGCATCTCGCCGGGAGTGGGGCCGGGGGCGGCCTTTTCAAGAGCGTGCGGCATGATTTATCGGTGTCTCGTGGGGCCTTGAATTCTCCCATGCTCTCCCCATTTTTCCCAGCATACGGGCTGCAGGCCCGGCCGATATTGATAGGAGAGCGATCATGGCAAGCATTACCCGTTACGATCCCTTCGGGGATCTGGTGGATGATTTCTTCAAGGGCTTCTTCGTGCGTCCCGTCGGGTTCGAAGCCGGCGAGCCGGTGGGTCGCGTGAAGCTCGAGGTGACCGAGGCCAACGGCGAGTACAAGGTGCTGGCCGAGCTGCCCGGGGTGAAGAAGGAAGACATCCAGGTCAACATCGACGGCGACCACGTCTCGATCACCGCCGAGACGCGCGCCGAGCGCGACGTGAAGGATGGCGAGCGCGTCATCCACTCCGAGCGGCAGGTGGGCAAGGTGTCGCGCGTGTTCCGGCTGGCGCAGGAAGTCGACGAGTCGAAGGCCAGTGCGCGCTATATCGACGGCGTGCTCGAGTTGACGCTGCCGAAGAAGACCGCGGCGGCCGCGAAGCAGCTCACGATCCAATAAACGGCGCCGCAGCACGGCCCGGAAAGGCGGCCCCGGCCGCCTTTTCTTTTTTGGGGCCCGCGCGGGTACAATCGGCGTTCGATGACGAGCGCGACGAAAGGCGTTGTGACCGGGGCCATCACGAGCGAGGCCCTCACGCCTGCGCAGAAGGCCAAGGTGCTGGCCGAGGCGCTACCCTACATCCGGCGTTTCCACGGCCGCACCATCGTCGTGAAGTACGGCGGCAACGCGATGACCGACGCCCGCCTCAAGGAGAGCTTCGCGCACGATGTGGTTCTACTGAAGCTCGTCGGCATGAACCCCGTGGTGGTGCACGGCGGCGGGCCGCAGATCGACGAGCTGCTCGCACGGGTCGGCAAGAAGGGCGAATTCGTGCAGGGCATGCGCGTGACCGACGCCGAGACCATGGACATCGTCGAGATGGTGCTCGGCGGCCAGGTGAACAAGGAGGTCGTCACGCTGATCAACCAGGCGGGCGGGCGCGCCGTGGGCCTCACCGGGCAGGACGGTGCCTTCATACGGGCGCGCAAGATGCTGCTCTCGGACAAAAGCAACGGCCGCATCGATATCGGCCAGGTCGGGGAGATCGCATCAATCGATCCGAGCGTGATCTCCCCGCTCGAGCAGGCGGGATTCATCCCGGTCGTCGCGCCGATCGGCGTCGGCGACGACGGTCAGTCCTACAACATCAACGCCGACCTGGTGGCGGGCAAGCTCGCCGAGGTGCTGCGTGCCGAGAAGCTGATCGTGCTCACCAACACCCCGGGCGTCCTCGACAAGAGCGGCAAGCTCCTCACCGGCCTTTCGCCCAAGAAGATCGACGCCCTGGTTACTGACGGAACGCTGTCCGGCGGCATGCTGCCGAAGATCAGCTCGGCGCTCGACGCCGCGCGCAGCGGTGTGCCGAGCGTGCACATCATCGACGGGCGCGTCGAGCACGCGCTGCTGCTCGAGATCCTCACCGACGAGGGTGTCGGCACCCTCATCCGCTCAAAGTAGATCGACGGGACAGCGGCGCAGCCCGCGCTGGTACGTGCCCCGCGACTTGCAGATGGTCAGCACTCTCCGGCGCATTTTCGGCGCGAAGCTGAGATGGACCCAGCCGCGGTCGTCCGCATCGCCGTGCTCGTAGATGAGCTGGTCGAACCGCAATGGGCTGCGCACGATCGCCTGGCAGATGCGGAACGGCGAGCCGAAACGCGGGCAGCTGAAATCGGCGGCGAGCCCCTGCATGTGATGCGAGGCCCTGCTGCCGCCGACGAGCGCATTGAGCGCCGGGCCGCGATAGGCGCTGGTGACGTCGAGATCGCGCCCCGTGATCGCGCGGACGCGCTCAAGGCCGGCGGCCAGCCTGCGCAGCCGCCGTACCACGCGCGCCGGCGGTCGGTTGTCCAGGCCGCGCCGGGCCGCCGTCTCCGAGACGATGAGGTGCTTCAGGCTGAAGCGGGGTGAGAGCCTGGCCATGGAAAAATTTTACTGAAGACGGGCCCTGGATGGCAGCGAATCGCCTGACCTGGATTTTCGATCTCGACAACACGCTGCACGACTACCGCTCGCGCATCATGCCGCACATCAACCGCAGCATGACCGAGTTCCTGCGGCGCGACCTCGGGCTCGAGGAGGCGGAGGCCGATCGGTTGCGGCGCGCGTACTGGCTGCGGTACGGCGCGACGCTCGTGGGCATGATGCGCTTCCACGGCACCGATCCGCGCCGGTTTCTGCACGAGACGCACCACCTCCCGGACCTCGAGCGCCTGGTGCTAGCCGAGCGCGGCTTGCGCCATGCGTTGCGGCGCATCCCGGGACGCAAGCTCCTGTTCTCGAACGCGCCCCTCGCCTATGCCGAGCGCATCCTGCGCGCGCTACGCCTGGAGACGTCGTTCGACGCGCTCTATTGCATCGAGCGCGCGCGCTTCCACCCGAAGCCCTCACGCCGCGGCTTCCGCGTCATGATCCGCGCCGAGCGCCTCGTTGCCGAGCGCTGTGTGCTGGTCGACGACACCGTCGAGAATCTCCGCACCGCCAAGACCCTGGGAATGAAGACCGTCTGGGTCTCGCGCGAGGTCCGCGTCCCCCTCTCGGTCGACGTGAGGGTCGCCTCAGTGCTCGCGCTGCCGCGGCTCGCCGATGACCTGTCAAAACTCAGCTAGCGAGCGCTTACCCTTAGTCATACAATGTCGCTCCCCCGACCGTCCCGGAGGCCCCATGCCCGCCAAGCCCGGCGAACGGCGCTTGCAGATCCTGAAGGTGCTGGCGCAGATGCTGCAGGATCCCAAAGGGGAGAAGATCACGACGGCGGCGCTCGCGGAGAAGCTCGACGTTTCCGAAGCTGCGCTTTATCGGCACTTCGCGAGCAAGGCGCAGATGTTCGAGGGGCTGATCGAGTTCATCGAGCAGTCGCTGTTCGGTCTGGTCAACAAGATCACGGCGGAGGAGGACGACGGCATCAAGCAGGCGCACGCGATCCTCGCGTCGCTGCTTGGCTTCGCCGAGAAGAATCCCGGCATGACCCGCGTGCTGATCGGCGACGCCCTGGTCAACGAGGATGAACGGCTGCAGGCCCGCATCAACCAGCTTCACGATCGCCTCGAGGCGACGCTGAAGCAGTGCCTGCGCGTGGCGGGGACCGAGGCGGGCGCGGCACAGGCCGAACCGGGCGCGCACGCGAATCTGCTGCTTTGCTACGTGATCGGCCGCTGGCAGCAGTTCGCGAAGAGCGGCTTCAGGCGGTTGCCGACGGAGGGCTGGGATAAGCAGTGGCCGCTGCTCGTGTAGCGCACACGGGGCAGCCGGGATCGCGCGCGAGCTTCACGCTGCGCCACTCCATGGAAAGCGCGTCGATGATCAGCAGGCGCCCGGCGAGCGTCGTGCCGACGCCCGTGATGAGCTTCAGCGCCTCGGCCGCCTGGATCGTCCCGACGATGCCCGTGAGCGGCGCGAACACGCCCATCACCGCGCAGCGCGTCTCCTCGAGCTCGGCGTCTTCGGGAAACAGGCAGCTGTAGCAGGGGCTCGCCTCGTCCCGCAGATCGAACACCGTCACCTGCCCGTCGAAGCGCACAGCGGCCCCGGAAACCAGCGGCCTGCCGTGGCGGACGCATGCGCGGTTGACCGCGTGGCGGGTCTCGAAGTTGTCGGAGCAATCCAGCACCGCGTCGGACGCGGCGACCAGGCGCTCGAGTTCGTCGCCCGCCAGCCGGCGCGACACCGGAACGACGCGGACCTCGGGGTTGATCTGCGCGAGAGCCGCCTTGCCCGACTCGGCCTTCGGCGTTCCCACCGAACGCGTCGTATGCAGGATCTGGCGCTGCAGGTTGGTGAGGTCGACGGCATCGCCGTCGGCGAGCGTGAGCGTTCCGACGCCCGCGGCCGCGAGATAAAGCGCGGCCGGCGAGCCCAGCCCCCCGGCGCCGATGACGAGCACCGAGGCCGAGATCAGCTTCTCCTGCGCCTCGACCCCGAATTCGGCGAGCAGGATGTGCCGCGAATATCGCAGCAGCTGCTCGTCGGTCACGGAGGTGAATGAGGCGCCGCCTTGCGGCGCCTCATCGCGGTCAGTTCTTCTTGACCACGGGCACCGCCGTCGCGGCGGCGCTCTGCGCGGTGGTGAGCGGCTGGCCCTTCAGGAACTTCAGCGCCTGCTGGAACTGGAAGTCCTTGTCCGAGGCGAACTCGAGAGGCGCTGCGGGCTTGTTGTCGTCCGTGCCGGTCTTGCCGGCGGCGCGGGCGGCCTCGTCGCGGTGCAGCTTCTCGATACTCTTGTCCTGCTCGTTGAGCAGGTGCTTGTCGAGATCGACCTCGCGCAGCCGCCCGGTGGTGGGCGAGGTTGGATCCTCGATCACGAAATCGGGCTCGATGCCCTTCGCCTGGATCGAACGTCCGCTCGGCGTGTAATAGCGCGCGGTCGTGAGCTTGATCGCAGTGTTGTTGCCGAGCGGCAGGATCGTCTGAACCGAGCCCTTGCCGAACGTCTGCGTGCCGAGGACGGTCGCGCGCTTATGGTCCTGCAGCGCACCGGCGACGATCTCCGAGGCGGAAGCCGAGCCGCCGTTGACGAGCACGACCATCGGGACGGTCTTGACGCCCGCCGGCAGGGCCTTCAGGTAGTCCTCGCGGTTGCCGCGCAGATAATCCTCGGGCGACGCCAGGAACTTGCGCTTCGCGTCCTCGGTGCGGCCGTCGGTCGAGACGATGAGCGCGCGCGCGGGCAGGAAGGCGCTGGCAATGCCGACGGCGCCGTTCAACAGACCGCCGGGGTCGTTGCGGAGGTCGAGCACGAGGCCCTTCAGCGGGCCCTGCTTGTACAGGCCCTCGAGCGCCTTCACCAGGTTCTCGCCGGTGTGCTCCTGGAATTGAGAGACGCGGATCCAGCCGTAGCCGGGCTCGATGAGCTTCGACTTCACGCTCTGTACGCGGATGATGTCGCGCATCAGGGTGACCTCGAACGGCTTCGAGTCACCCCCCTTGCGCATGATGGTGAGACGGATGGCCGTCTTCGGCTTGCCGCGCATGCGCTTGACCGCGTCGTTGAGATTCATCCCCTTCACGGGCGTGTCGTCGAGCTTGATGATCAGGTCGCCGGGCTTCAGTCCCGCGCGGAACGCGGGCGTATCCTCGATAGGGGACACGACTTTGACGAAACCGTCTTCCATGCCGACCTCGATGCCGAGCCCGCCGAACTCACCCTGCGTGCCGACCTGCAGCTCCTTGAAGGCGTCCTGGTCGAGATAGGCCGAATGGGGATCGAGGCCGGTCAGCATCCCGCTGATCGCCTCGGTGATGAGCTTCTTGTCCTCAACAGGCTCGACATAGCTGGACTTGATCGCGCCGAACACTTCGGCGAAGGCGCGCAACTCGTCCACCGGCAGCGGGTAACGCGTCCCGTCGCGTTGCGCGACTGCCGAGAAGTTCAAGCTGAGCAGCACGCCTGCCAGCACGCCGATCAGCACGAGGCTGACCTGTTTGATGCGGATCCTCATCGATTGCTCCTACGTTCCGTCCCTGGGTGGGTTCCCTTTTTTCGGGAACAAAAACAAGAGCATGAAGCGCGGGAGGGTGCAGCCCTACCTCAACGAAACCCAGCGCAGGGGATCGAAAGGTCGTCCTTCATGCCTGAGCTCAAAGTATATCCCGGAATTTTGGGAACCGCCGCTGTTTCCAGTGGTCGCGATGACTTCACCTGTGCGCACTACGTCACCAACCTGCCGCAATAGCGATTCATTGTTTCCATAGATCGTCAGATACGCATCGCCGTGGTCGAGGATCAGCAGATTTCCGAACCCGCGGAGCCAATCGGCGAACACCACGCGACCGCCGGCGACGGCGCGCACCTCCGCGCCCGCGGGTGCTCGGATGAAAAGACCCTTCCACATCGGCCCGCCGCCCGGCCGGGCGGCGCCGAAGCGGTTGGTCACCTCGCCCCGGGCGGGCAGCCGCAGCGCGCCCTTCAGGGTCGCGAACCGCCGCTCAGGCGCGCCCGCCTCCGGAAGCGCCTCGTTGCGCAGCGCGCCGGGAGTGGTCGCGAGCATCTTCGCGATCTGCTGCACGAGTCGCGCGAGCCGCGCCTCGTCGCGTTCGAGGCCATGCACCTCGCGGCGCTGCTCGCGCAGCCTGTTGGAGACGCGCGCCAGCACGACGCGCTTGGCGGCCTGCTCCTTCGCGAGATCGCTGCGGCGGGCCCGCTGATCCGATTCCACGGACGCGAGCTCCGCCCGCTTCTCCTCGAGCTGGCGCTCGAGGTCGCGCGTCTGGAGCAGCAGGTCCCGCAGGCGCTCCATCATGCGGGCCTGAGCCTCGGAGAGATAGCCGTAATAGTGCAGCTCGCGCGCCATCTGCGACGGATCGCGGCCCGAGAGCGCGAGCCGCATGTAGCCCTCGCCGCCATCGAGATAGCGCCGCAGGAGCAGCCGCCCGAGCGATTCGCGGCGCGCGCCGAGCTCGGATTCCGCTTGGCGCCGTCGCTGCGCGAGCGAGCGCGACTGCGCCTGCAGCGCGCTGCGCTTCGCCGCCAGGACGCGCAGCTCGCGGTTGGTCGCGGAGATCGCGCGCTCGGAGTCGCGCAGCTGGTCGCGGACCTCGTCACGTGCGCCTTCGGATTCGGTGATGCCGACGCG
>DATDMW010000297.1:0-10102 GCA_036518595.1 Burkholderiales bacterium | reverse complement strand
ATCCGAGATCCGGGAGAGTGCGGTCGAGCGCGTCGAGCGACGGTCCGTCGTCGACGTCGTCCTCTTCGGACACGTCGTTCGGGCCGGCGAGGCCGCGCAGCTGCATCTCGCGCAGCAGCTGGCCGTCGGAGAAGTTGCCGTAGCCGACGAAGCCCTTCTCGAACACCTCGCTCAGCCAGTACCGGTGCGACTCGGCGAGCGCCGTCTCCACCGACAGCGCGACCAGCTTGCGGATCATTTCTTTTCTCGACATCGTGATTCGTCGCATTGCGGTTTCCTCCACGGGGTGCGAAACGGCGATGACGAAGCCTAGGACGGCATGCGGTGGCGAACGATGAAGCCGCGGAAGTCCGCGCTAGGTAGACCGGACTATCGTGCGCGCCGCAATTTTCCCGCGCGCCTGCTCCGAAAGCGGTCCACGATGCGAGCATCGTCCCGCCGCGTCCGGGAACTTATTCGGCGCGCCAGCGGCCGCAAGATCTCATAGACACCGCGTTGCGCGCCGGCGCGCGAGCCTGGGAAAATTTCCCGGCCTCCGCGACCCCCGAAAGGCGCTGTCGCCGCCGGGCGACTGAACGGCGGGGGAATTAAATTCTGAGCATTCATGCTTTTGTAACATGGGGTCGTCATGATTGGCCCCGATGACTCACCCTGGAAGCCGCTCATGCAGGCTGGCGACGAACAAGTAACCGCGCAACGCCGGCCTGAAGTGCCGGAAGACCACCGGACCGATTCTCCGGAGCTGCACCGCTCCGAGTCGCCGGAGGGCATCACTTCGCCGCACGTCGAAGAGGCGGGGACGACCGCCGGGGCGATGCTGCTCGACTCGCTCGAGCTCGAAGCCCTGGTCCTCAACCTCGACGCATCCCTCAACGTGCACGCCCGGCACCAGTTCTTCACCTGGACGCAGGGGCTGCTGCAGAGCCTGATCAAGCACGAGCTGCTGATCTGCGCCCTGCGCAACGGCGAGCCGATGTCGTTCTACGTCGACGCCTTCTCCACCTTCGCGACCGAGCCCTCGCTCTTCAGCGAGGTCTTCCGCCAGGACACGTCGCTCGTCCCGCACCTGATCAAGGCGTGGGAAGACAACCACTACCGGCCGGTGCTCGTCGACACGGGCAGCGGCAGCTTCGCCGGCAGCCCGCTCGCGCGCGAGCTCAACCGCGTCGGCGCGAGCAGCCTGGTGGCGCACGGCACTTACGACTCGACCGGCAAGCTCGCGAGCTTCTTCGTGTTCGCCTGCCAGCCGGGAACCATCGGACCGCGCCAGGCGCACCTCGTGGAGCTGGTCGTGCCGTTCCTGCACGGCTCGTGGCTGCGCACCCAGATCAACCGCCCGGTCGAGCACTCGAGCTCGAAGCAGGGCGGCGTGGGGCTGCTCACGATGCGCGAGCAGGAGATCCTGAAGTGGATCTACCTCGGCAAGAGCAACATCGAGATCGGCGCCATCCTCGAGATCAGTCCGCTCACGGTCAAGAACCACGTGCAGAAGATCCTCCGGAAGCTCAACGTGCAGAACCGCACCCAGGCCGTCGGCAAGGGCCTCGCGCTGCGGATCCTGAGCACCTGACGTCGCCGTTCGACGACGACGAAGCCGCGCGCCCGCGCGGCTTTGTCGTTTACGCGCACCCGCGCCGCGCGGCGTAGTCCATCTTTCCTAGTGCATGGCCATGGTCGTGACTTCTGGCGCCTATAGCCTTAGGTCCTTCAGCGCAGGGACGGGCGCTCAAACAACGCAAAAGGCCTATGTCCAATACCAGACTGCAACTGAAGCACCTTCCGCCGCCGTGGCTCGCCGCGACCGCGCTGGCAGCCGCGCTGCTGCTCTCCGCCGGCGACGCCTTCGCGCTCCTGGGCGACCGGCTCGAGCTGTTCGCGCAGGAGCGGGTGACCTACGACGACAACGTGTTCCGCATCGCGCGCGGCGTCGATCCGCGGCCGATCACGGGCTCGCAGTCGAAGTCCGACGTGTATACGACGACGTCGCTCGGCGCGAACCTGCGCCTGCCCGTCAGCCGCCAGCTGTTCGACGTCGGCTGGGCCTGGAACATCGTCCGCTTCAACAAGTTCGACGACCTCGACCTCACGGGGCACGAGGGGCGCGCGATCTGGCATTGGGCGCTCGGCAACGATCTCTCGGGCGCGGCCGGCTACACCGACACCAAGGCGCAGGCCGCGTTCGCCGGCCTCGGCGCGCGCGTATTCGACCCGGTCACGACGCGCACCGCCTACGCCAACGCCGTATACAACCTCACGCCCAGCTGGCGCCTCAACGGCGGGGTCGCCGAGACGCACCAGCGCCACCAGGTCGACGTGCGCAAGGTCAACGACGTCAACATCCGCACGACCAACGCCGGGTTCGCCTACGTCACCGCGGCGGGCAACCAGCTCGGCGTGCTGGCGGACCGCGAGGAGGGCGAATACCCGAACCGCAACTTCGTCCCGGGCCTGAGCATCATCGACAATAACTATCACCAGAACGGCGCCGGCGTGTTCACCGAGTACCAGCTGACCGGCGAATCGCACCTCAGCGCGCGCGTCGAGCGCATCCGGCGCTATTACGACAACCTGCCGCAGCGCGATTTCAGCGCGACCGTCGGCCGCCTCGCGCACGACTGGGCCTACAGCGGCCGGCTGACCTTCTCGACGATCCTGCGGCGCGAGGTCGTTCCGGTCGATGACCTGGCTTCGAACGTGGCGCTGGCGCGCGGGATCACGTTCGCGCCCACCTACCGGCTCACCGAGAAGGCGACCCTGCTCGGGAGCTTCGACTGGGTGAGGCGCCGCTACCTGCAGGATCCCGGCATCACGACCAGCGACGCGCTCGTCGTGGCGGCCCGGCCCGCGGGCAGCGAGGACCGGCTGTGGGTCGCCTCGGCGAGCATCGCCTACCGCTACAGCCGCACCCTGACATTCCTCACGACGTACTCGCACGAGGACCGCACCGCGACGTACACCCTCGGCGACTACAAGGCGAACGTCGTCTTCGTCCAGGCCCGGGTGGGCATCTGATGGCCCGGACGCGGACGCGATGATCCGCATCGAGGAAGTCCGCGACTGGAGCGCCCTCGAGACGCACGCCGACGCCTGGAACGCGCTCGCAGGCGCCTCGGCCACCGCGACCGTGTTCCAGTCCTACGAATGGCACGACGCCTGGTGGCGCGTGTTCGCGGACGATTACGAGCTGCGCGTGCTGCTCGCGCGCGAGGGCGGGCGCACGGTCGCGATCGCGCCCTGGGCGGTGAGCCGCAGCGGCCGCGAGCTCCTGTTCATCGGGTCGGGCGACTACGCCTCCGACTACTGCGATTTCCTGGTGGATCCGGCGCACCCCGAGGCGGTCGACGCCTTCGCCGAGTGGATGTTCGCGAACCGCGCGGCCTGGCGCCGCGTCGACCTGCGCAACGTCCCCAGCGGCTCCCCGCACCGGGCGCGGCTCGAGGCGCGCGTGCGCGAGCGCTCGCCGTGGCTGTTCTCGGAGGTCGAGGCCGATGCGCCGACGCGGCTGCTCGGCGACGCGGCCGCCGATCGAGGAGCGGTGAACAAGTCGAGCCTCAAGCGCCACTTCAAGCAGCTCTCGAAGGCCGGCCGGCTCTCGTTCGAGCACCTGGACGCCGCGGACGAGACCGAGCCGCTGCTCGAGGCGTTCTTCGCGCAGCACGTCGAGCGTCGCGCCCTGGCCGGGGGCAAGAGCCAGTTCCTCGATCCGCGCCAGAGGCGCTTCTACGTCGAGCTCGTCCGCCGGCTCGGGCCCCGCGGCTGGCTGCGCTTCGCCGTGGTGCGGCTCGACGGCGAGCCGATCGCGTTCCACCTCGGGTTCGAGTACCGCTCGTGCTTCGTCTGGTACAAGCCCGCGTTCAGCGTGGCTCATGCGCGCCGCTCGCCCGGCGAGGTGCTGCTCAAATACCTGCTCGAGGACGCGATCGCCCGCGGACTCGCCGAGTTCGACTTCACCGTCGGCAACGAGCCGTTCAAGTACCGCTTCGCGAACCGGGTGCGCACCAACCACCGGGTTCGGGTCTACGCGCTCCCGGCCGGGTACTGGCTGCGCCGCGCCCGCGGACTCGCGAAGCGGCTCCTGCGGCGCTCGCCGGCGCGGCCGGCCGCCGGAGCGGATGCGCCGCTCGGCGCTGCGTGTGCAAGCCGCCGACCGTCCCTGAGCCGAGCGGACTAGAGCAGGCCGGCATGACGACGCTTTCACAGACCGATTCGGTCGCTAAGGTTGCAGCTTCCATGACCGCAACGGCCAAACGGATCAGTTTCAATTCCGAACCTTCGGAGACTTCAATGATCACGCCTTCCATCTCCTTCTCGCTCCCGAAGCTCGCGCGCGCGGCGCTCGCCGCGCTCGGCGCCGCGATCCTCGCCGTGTCGCTGCCCGCGGCGGCGCAGGCGACCGACACGATCGGCGAGGGCGACACCGTCCACGTGACGGTCTTCCAGAATCCCGACCTGAGCGTCGACGGCCGCGTCGCCGCCGACGGCTCGATCCCGTATCCGCTGCTCGGACAGGTGAAGATCGGCGGGCTCACGACCTCGGCCGCGGGCGGGCGCATCGCCGACTCGCTCAAGCGCGGCGGCTACCTGAAGAACCCCCAGGTGACGGTCGCCGTGACGGCGAACCGCAGCCGGCAGGTCTCGGTGCTCGGCCACGTCGCGCGCCCCGGCCGCTACGCGCTCGACGACACCACCTCGCGATTGACCGACGTGCTCGCGCTCGCCGGCGGCATCGCGCCGACGGGCGACGACATCGTCCAGGTTCTCGTCAACCGCGGCGGCAAGATCGCCAAGCTGTCGGTCGACGTGCCGGTCATGTTCAGGAGCGGCGACCTGTCGAAGAACATCGAGGTGCACAGCGGCGACACGATCTTCGTCTCGCGCGCGCCCGTCTTCTACATCTACGGCGAGGTGCTGCACGCGGGCGCCTTCCGCCTCGAGCAGAACATGAGCGTCATGCAGGCGCTCTCGGTCGGCGGCGGGCTGACGCCTCGCGGCACCGAGCGCGGGCTCAAGATCAACCGCTTGATGCCCGACGGCTCGGTGCGCACCATCGACGCGAAGCTGACGGACCTCGTCCAGGTGGACGACGTCATCTACGTCAAGGAAAGCATTTTCTAGCCCGGCGGACGTCCCCGGCCGAACCCCAAGACTCAACCGATCGGAACCCAGCATGAACTTCTATCTCCTGCTCTCGGCATTGCGCGCGCGCGCCGGCGTGTTCGCGCTCGTCCTGCTCGCGACCATCCTGGTCACCGCCGTCGTGAGCGTGCTGCTGCCCAAGAAATACGTCGCGACGGCGACGCTGCTCGCCGACATGCGCGACGAGCAGTCGCTGACCGTGCCGACGACGCTCGGCAGCCAGGCCGGCTACCTGCAGACCCAGGTCGACATCCTGACCAGCCAGAAGGTCGCGCGCCGCGTGGCGCAGGACCTCAAGCTCGCCGAGGACAAGCAGGCGCGCGCCGACTGGCAGTCCGACACGGGCGGCAAAGGCTCCTTCGACGACTGGCTCGCCGACCAGCTGCTGAAGAACCTCAAGGTCGACACCGGCGGCGGCCGCACCGTGCAGGTGATGTATACGGCGCCGGATCCGGCGTTCGCCGCGACCGCCGCCAACGCCTTCGCCAAGGCGTACATGGACACCATCCTCGAGCTGCGCGTGGCGCCGACGCGACAGGCCGCGGTCTGGTTCGACGACCAGCTCAAGGTCCTGCGCAACAACCTGGAGCAGGCGAAGGGGCGGCTCGCGAAGTACCAGAGCGACAAGAACATCGTCGTCACCGACGAGCGCATGGACACCGACAACACGCGCCTGATGGAGCTTTCCGCCGAGCTCTCGCGGGTGCAGGCCCAGGCCGTCGACGTCACGAGCCGCGAGAAGCAGGCGCGCGAGTTCCTGGCGCAGGGCGTCGCCGCCGACAAGATCCCGGACATCATCGCCAATCCCTTCATCCAGGGCATGAAGACCGAGCTGCTGCGCGGCGAGGCGCGGCTCTCGGAGCTCTCCACCCGCTACGGCCCGAACTATCCCGCGGTGCAGACGCAGGTCGCGGAGAACGCGGACCTGCGCCAGCGGCTGCAGGTCGAGATGAACAAGATCGTCGACGGCCTGCAGAACCAGGTGCGCCAGCTCGGCCGGCGCGAGCAGGAGCTGCGCGACGCGCTCAACGCGCAGCGCACCCGGCTGCTGCAGGCGCGCTCCGGGCGCAACGAGCTGTCGGCGTACATGGGCGACGTCGACACGGCGCAGCGCGCCTACGACGCGGCGCTGCAGCGCTCCACCGTCAGCAAGATCGAGAGCCGCGCGAGCCAGACCAACGTCGCGCTGCTCAACCCCGCGTCGGCGCCGCTCGACCCGTCGAAGCCCAAGGTCGGGCTCAACATCCTGCTGTCGGCCATCGTCGGCATCATGCTCGGCATCGCGGTCGTGTTCCTGCTCGAGACCGTCGACCGCCGCGTGCGCAGCTACGACGACCTGTACGTCGGCGCGAGCGTCCCGGTGCTCGCCGTGCTGCACGCGCAGGCGCCGGCCGGCTACCGGCTCGCGCTCGCCCCCGGGTACGCGCTGCCGAAGCCGGCGTAAGCGCGGCCCCCACGTTCGCATTCGAATATCAATCGAGGACGCCATGAACCTCCAGGAAAACGTGCTTCCGATCGAATCGGGCCGCATCATCGGCCAGCAGGACCGCAGTCTCGGCGCCATCCTCATCGAGGAAGGCAAGCTGAGCTCGGTCGACATCGAGCGCATCCTCGAGCTGCAGCGCATGGAGGGCCTGCGCTTCGGCGAGGCGGCGCTGCGCCTCGGGCTGATCACCGCTCAGGACCTGTCGGCCGCGCTCGCCAAGCAGTACGACGTCCCGCACGTGACCGCGGACGGCGACGCGTCGAGCAAGGAGCTGATCGCCGCCTACCAGCCGTTCCACCGGCGCGTCGAGGAGCTGCGCGCGCTGCGCACCCAGCTGCTGATCCGCTGGTACAACCCGGATGCCGGCCGCAAGGTGCTCGCGGTCGTGAGTCCCGGGCCGGGCGAGGGGCGCACCTACGTCGCCGCGAACCTCGCGCTCGTGTTCGCGCAGCTCGGCGAGCGCACGCTGCTCATCGACGCCGACATGCGCGCGCCGCGCCAACACCGGCTGTTCAACGTGCCCGACCGCATGGGGCTGTCCGCGGCGCTCTCGGGCCGCGCCGACCGCAGCGCGGTCGTGGCGTGCCCCGACTACGGGCGACTCTGGGTGCTGCCCGCGGGCGCGTTGCCGCCCAACCCGCAGGAACTGCTCGCGCGCCACGCGCTCGGCATCCTGCTCAAGGAGCTGCAGGCCGACTTCGACATGGTCATCATCGACACGCCGCCGGCGAAGCTGTACGCCGACGCGCAGGCGGTCGCATTCCGCGCGCAGAACGCCATGGTGCTCGCGCGCAAGAACGAGACGCGGCTCGCCGACACCACGACCCTGGTGCGGGAGTTCGGCGACACCGGCACGCACGTGGTCGGCACGGTCATCAATGATTTCTGAGCCGGGAGCGTCGCATGTCGTCGTCCGCGAACGCGGGGCCGTCCGCGCTGTCCGTCCCGGCTGAGGCTCGCGCCGCGGGTCCGCGGCTCCCCTCGCTCGATCCCGACCGCGGGAACGCCGCATCGACGTCGGCGATCGTCGCCGCCCTCGCGCTCGCGGCGGTCGCCTCGGGCGTGGCGATCGCCGTCGGCGACGTCACCGCGACGGTGCTGTGCGCCGCGGTGCTCGCCGTCGCCTTCATCCTCATGGACTACCGCGTCGGCGTGGTCCTGCTGATCCTGCTCATGCCGATCGAGCCGAGCATCCTGTTCCCTCACTCGATGTTCGGGGTGACCGGCGTCAATCCGCTGAACGTGCTGATGCTCTCGACGGTGTGCTCGCTCGGCATCCGGCACGGAGGCCGCATGCAGGCGACGCCGTTCGTGCCGCGGCCGCTGCTGTGGCTGTACATCGTGCCCTTCGTCGCCGCCGGCATCATGGGATCGCGCCACGTCGGCGACATTCCCGAGTACCTCATCCCGCTGCACCAGTTCAGCTTCACCGACCAGCCGACCTACCTCCGCGACGTCGTCGTGAAGCCGCTGTTCCTGGTGCTGTTCGCGCTCCTCATCGGCCGCGCGGTCGCGGACTCGGAGAAGCCCGAGCGCTTCATCACGCCGATGCTGATCTCGGTCTGGATCATGGGCCTGCTCGCGCTCGGCTCCTTCCTCGCCTCGGACGTGAGCTTCATGTCGCTCGCCAGCCGCAGGATCGCCGGCGAAGTGCTCGGCGTCTCGGGGCTGCACGCCAACGACCTCGGACGGCTCTACGCGATCGCGTACGCGTTGATGCTGTGGCCGTGGGCCATGACGTCGGACCACCGGCTGAAGTTCATGCTCGCGATCACGATGGGCGTGGTCGTGCTCGCGCTCCTGTCGACGTTCTCGCGCGGCGCGTTCTTCAGCTTCTTCGTCGTCAACATCATCTTCCTGTTCTCGCGGCGCAGCGCGCTCGCCTTCATCTTCGCCATCCTGCTGGTCGCGCTGGCGGTCCCGCTCGCGCCGGGCGGGCTGGTCTACCGCATGTCCGAGGGCCTGAGCGGCGGCCACGCCGGGCTGAACGACTTCACCTCCGGGCGCACCGACACGATCTGGCTGCCGCTGCTGCCCGAGATCTGGAAGAGCCCCATCGTCGGCAACGGTCTGTCGTCCACGCTGTGGTCCGACGCCATGCGCGAGATGAAGATGATCGTGGTCGCGCACCCGCACAACGCCTTCCTCGGCCTGCTGCTCGACATGGGCATCGTCGGCCTGGTCACGGTGTGCGCGTACTTCGTGCTGGTGTGGCGCGGCTTCCGGACGCTCTATCGCGACACCACGCTCAGCACCGAGATGCGCGCGCTGTTCCGGGGCGCCGCCGCGGGCCTGCTCGCGTTCGCGACCGCCGGCTTCGCCGGCAGCAGCCTCACGCCGGTGCCCGAGCAATCGTATCTCTGGCTGGCGATCGGATTGATGTACGGGGTGCTCGCGCGAAAGGCGAAGGCCTAGAGGGCCGGCCATGTGCGGGATCACCGGATTCTGGGCGCGACACGGCGAGGGCGGCGCGTGGCTGCAGGACCTGGGCGGCGCGGTACGCAGCCTGCAGCAGCGCGGCCCCGACGACAGCGGCACCTGGGTGCGCGACGGCGGCGACCTCGCCTTCGGGCACACGCGCCTGTCGATCCTCGACCTGAGCCCTTCCGGGCACCAGCCCATGATCTCGCCCGACCGCGACGCGGTCATGGTGTTCAACGGCGAGGTCTACAACTTCGCCGAGATCCGCCGCGAGCTCGAGTCGCTGGGGCACGGCTTCCAGAGCACGGGCGACTCCGAGGTCGTGCTGACGGCGCTGCGCCACTGGGGCATCGCCGCGGTCGACCGCTTCATCGGCATGTTCGCGATCGCGCTGTGGCAGGAGAGCACGCGGCGCCTGTGGCTGATCCGCGACCGCATGGGGGTGAAGCCCCTGTACTGGTCCTGGGACGGCCGGGTGCTCTGGTTCGGCTCGGAGCTGAAGGCGCTGCGCGCGCACCGCGCGTTCAAGCCCGAGCTCGACCGCACTGCGCTCGGCGAGTACTTCCAGTTCGGCTACATCTCCGCTCCGCGCAGCGTCTACCAGAAGGTGCACAAGCTGCGGCCCGGCCACTGGCTCGAGCTGCGCGAGACCGGCAACCCGGTCGCGCGCTGCTACTGGTCGGCCCTCGAGCCGCGCGAGCCGTTCACCGAGCCCGAAGCGGAGCTCGAGGAGCGCCTCGAGTCGCTGCTGATCGACGCCTTCCGCTACCGCATGGTCTCGGACGTGCCGGTCGGCGTTTTCCTCTCGGGCGGCGTCGACTCCTCGCTCGTCGCCTCGATCCTGCAGAAGCACTCCGGCCGCACGGTTCACACCTTCACGGTCGGATTCTCCGATCCGCGCTACGACGAGTCGCGCTGGGCGCGCCAGGTCGCCGCCCACCTCGGCACGCTCCACACCGAGCACGTGCTGTCGCCGGCGCAGGTCCCGCGGATCCTCGAGCGCTGGGCCGACGTCTTCGACGAGCCCTTCGGCGACTCCTCGGGCGTGCCGACCTTCCT
>DATDMW010000296.1:0-4216 GCA_036518595.1 Burkholderiales bacterium | reverse complement strand
TGGCGTCGGCGGCGAGCGTCTGGAGCGGCGCGCCCTGGAAGTCGACGACGAAGCCGATGCTGTTGTCGGGATTGCGCATGTAGCCGCGGCCGCGCCGGCTCTGCACGGTCCGCGCGAGCGGCGGACGCGTCTCCGAGTCCTTCTGCCACAGCAGCCGGTACTCGAGGTCGAGCGCCTCCTTGGGCTTCGGCGCCGCGTCGGGCACCCAGTAGGCGACGATGTTGTCGTTGGTCTCGTCGGGCGCGGGGATCTCGACCAGCTCGACGCGTCCCGCGCCCCACTTGCCCTTCGGCTCGACCCAGACGCTCGGGCGCAGCTCGTGCCGCACCTCGGTGTCCTCGTAGTGCGCGAAAGCGCGGTCGCGCTGCATCAGGCCGAAGCCGCCCGGATCGGTCGTCGCGAACGACGTGACGAGGAGCCGCTTCGGGTTCACGAGCGGCCGCCAGATCCACTCGCCCGCGCCCGTGCGCACCTGCAGGCCGTCGGAGTCGTGCACCTCGGGCCGGTAGTCGTCGTAGGGCGGGCGCTGGTTCTCGCCGAAGAAGAACATGCTCGTGAGCGGCGCGATGCCGAGCTTGCCGACGCTCTCGCGCAGGAAGAGGCGCGCCTTCACCTCGACCGCCGTCGACACGCCGGGCTGCACGACGAAGCGGTACGCGCCCGCGGCGCGGCGCGAGTCGAGCAGCGCGTACACGACGAGCTCCTTCGCGCCCGCCGCCGGGCGCTCGATCCAGAACTCGGTGAAGCGCGGGAACTCCTCGCCCGAGGGCAGCGCCGTATCGATCGCGAGGCCGCGCGCCGAAAGACCGTAGATCTGGCCTTTCCCCAGGGCGCGGAAATAGCTCGCGCCGAGGAACACCGCGACCTCGTCCTTGTATTTCGGAGTGTTCAGCGCGTAGTGCGCGCGGAAGCCGGCGAAGCCCAGGCCTTTCTCCTCCTTGAGCTTCGCGACGTCGAGCTTGTTCGAGCCGTAGTCGAAGTCGTCGGGGTCGAACGGGATCTCGCGCACGCCCGACGCGCTCACCTCGTTGATCCTCACCGCCTGGTCGTAGTAGAGGCCGAGGTGGAAGAAGGCGAGCTCGAACGGGCTGCTCGTGCCGCGCCACAGGAAGCGGTCGGGCCGGAAGCGGATGTCTCGGTAATGGTCGTAGTCGAGGCCCTGCAGCTCCTTCGGAAGCCCGGCGCCCTTCTTGAACGGCGCGTCGGCGAGCGCCTTCGCGCGCTGCGCGACGTCGTCGAAGCCGAACGCGAGCGCCGTCCGGCACGCGAGCGCCCATAGGAGGAACGCCGCCGCCAGCGCGAGCCGGCGGCGGCCGGATGCGCGAAAGACGGAGATGACGGCCCTTACTTGCCCCGGTTCGGGACGGCGCCGACGTCGTCGAGCGCGATGCCGCGTTGCTCCACCGGCTTGGCGAAGGCGGCGTTCGAGGCTTTCTTCAGATGATCGATCAGCAGCACCTTGGTCTTCACCTCGGCGTCTGCGTTGGCGATCGCGCGCACTTTGTCGCGCTGCTTGCGGCGGATTCTGGCGAAGGTCTTGCGCAGGTCGGTCTCGACGCTGGGCGTATAGCGGAACGAACGGTCAAGGATGGACTTCATACGGCCTCTCTCGAGTCTGGTCACATGCATTTTCATCGTCCGGAATACCACGCCCGGCGAAGCCCCGCCCAAAGCCCCCTTCCAGGCTCGGGACAACGGCAATTCTCGGGGTCGAGCGATGCATTTATGACCACAATGTCTGGGATGGTTCGTGAGCCGAATGGTTCATCCGTGCCCACCGAAAGCCGCCTCGGCTGTAGCCGTTCTACGACGTCGTCATAGTCGCGCCCGGGCGCTCGTCCGCGCCCCGCCGATGGCCGCGCTAATAAGAAGTCGATCGCCGAAACAAGGCTTTAGCGCCCCGATGTATTTACAATGGGGCGACGGCGCCGGTAGAATACGCGGCTCTGTTGGGGGTATAGCTCAGCTGGGAGAGCGCTTGCATGGCATGCAAGAGGTCAGCGGTTCGATCCCGCTTACCTCCACCAACTGCTGGTGCTGTTGAAGCCCTTTAGTCCCTATCGTCTAGAGGCCTAGGACATCGCCCTTTCACGGCGGTAACCGGGGTTCGAATCCCCGTGGGGACGCCATTAGAGTCACACCGCTTCATCCGGTCAGCGCGCGATCGTTGCCGTCGCTCCCCCGGCCGCGCCGACGATCACGCGGTACGGCACCGTGAAGGCCTTGCAGCTTTCGCACTGCATCGCCGGCGCGGACTCGCTGGCGTCGATCTTGTCGTTGGCTTCCCGGCGCGCGGTGGTTTTCCAATGATGCCCGCAGCCCGGGCAGACCGCTTTGTAGGTGACTTCGAAAATCGGCATGTCGATGCACCTCCGCGCCGATCACTGTAGGCGCGAGGGCACGGCCCCCGATGTGAGTCGCGGCACTGCAGACTTGTGCCCTACGGCACTGGCCGTAGCGGCAAATAGTCTCGAATCAGCCTGCGAGCGTCATCGGCCAAAGCCCAGAGCGCGCCTTTTCTCCTGCGGGATATAAGTACTCCATCCCACGCGACCCTCGCCGTAAATCCTCGGGCACTTGCAGGTGGCCCCGAGCGCTTTTTCGGATACCGCGCACTGTCGCGTGGGGTCGCTGGGATCCTTGCCGATGATGCAGGCCAGGTGCGCATTCGAGGGCGGTGGCGGCTGGACTTTGACGACGCTCGGCGCGGGTGGCGTGGGAACGATCCTTTGCACGCTGAAATTCGGTGACACCGGCTCCGAGCACGCCCGTCCGGCGCGGTTGGCGGCGCACACCCTGTATTGCATGGGCTCGACGGCCGGTCCCGCCGTCGCGATGACTTTGAGCGTCTTGTCGGACGCGCACAGCTCCGCCCCTTTGCAGGCTCGTGCGACCACCGGAGGAACGTTCAGCCATTCCACCCAGATGCGGTTGTCGGCGACGGGTGCCGGAGGCCGCGCGGCGTTCGCCGCGAAGGGAGACGGGCGGACGGTAGAGGGCTCGGCGGCCGTGCCCGACCTCATCAGCGCCTTGTCGTTCAGCGCGTAATGCAGGCGCTCGATGGAGTAGCTGTCGGTCACGTCGGACCCGTTGACCCAGAAGAACCGGACTTCGTTCACCGCCCCTTCCGTGTGCGTGACGCGCGGAACGAGCGGCATCGGGTACTTCAGGGCGACATCGACCTGATTGGACCAGGTCAGCCTCACGTGGCGCGCATCCCGCGAGCTGGGAAGCTCCGAGGGGTCCTCGGGCACGCTCACGTCCAGATTCGTTTCGCCCCTCGAGTCTTTGTCCGTCGATCCGTCCGGAGCGCTGAAGGCGATTTCGCATTTCACGTAGCCGGTCTCGCGTACACACGGCGCAACCGAGCTCCACCGGACCCGGATCGTCCACGCATAGTGGCCTCCCTCCCAGCGAGAGGCATCGGCGGCGCTCAGGATTCTCTTCTCGGATATGGCGATTCGAACCGCAGACACGGGTGAACACTCATTCGTTGCTCGAGAGCAGTATTGCGCGGAATAACGGACTTTCCGGCCAGGATCCAAGTGCCGGGGCGGGATCTCGAGCAGAAGACCCACCGCGTTGAGATCGGCTTCGGGATCCTTTCTTGTTGGCCCATCGATTTGATGTCCGCTTATGTCCCGTCCGTCCAGAGTTGCCTTTACGTAGCAATCTCCGCACAAAGACCTCACGAGGCGGCGCGAGGCAGAATCATCGCTGATGCGAAATCCATAATCGCCGGAGGTGACGGTCAGAACCGGCGGCCTCGGCGGTACGGCACGAACTTCGCCCGCGGCGAAGAGCGAGGTGTGACCCAGGAGTGCGAGGGCCATCGCCCGCACGAAGCGATTGTTCCGGAGCATGTCTCCTCCCTTCTGTATCAGCGCTGCAGGCTGCTCGGCGCGGCGTTCGGCAGGTTCGCCGGCGCGCTCGGCGCGCGATAAGGTCCCGACGTCTGTCCGCCCGAAGCTCCCCAGCTGATGCCGCCCGATGCGTCGGGCGAAGTGCTGCCCGCGACCGAAACGAGGGGCGAGCACGTCTGTCCGCCGCTCGTCACGGCGCACACGTTCATGAGCGAGACGCCGTCGGAATAGCGCGTCACCACCGCGCTGAAGTGCGTCTGCTGCGCGTCGGTCCACGGAATCTCCGCGACGACGGACGACTCGTTCACGCGCTGGTCGTACAGCCTGAACAATGCGCCTGCGGCGAGCGTGGC
>DATDMW010000295.1:0-2410 GCA_036518595.1 Burkholderiales bacterium | reverse complement strand
GGTTCCGCGACCGTCACCGGATACTGGGACGTCGCGCGCACCTTCGGCGCGCAGGTGCGCCGCGTGCTGATGGACAACGCGGCGCGCGCCTGGAGCGTGCCCGCGTCGGAGCTCTCGACCGAGCCGGGCGCGGTGGTGCACGCGAAATCCGGTCGCCGCATGAGCTACGGCGAGATCGCCGCGATCGCGGTCGTCCCTTCGCAGGCGCCGGCGATCAGGCCCGAGGAGCTCAAGAAGCCCGAGCAGTACCGCCTGATCGGAAAAGACGTCATGCGGGTCGAGCTGCCGACCAAGGTCGACGGCAGCGCCCGGTATTCGATCGACGTGCAGGCGCCGGGCATGCTCTACGCCGCGGTGCTGCGCGGGCCGGTCGAGGGCACCTCGCCGGTGGAGATCGACGAGCGCGCGGCGCGCGCGGTGCCGGGCGTCGGGCGCATCGTGCGCCTGCCGTTCGGCGTGGGCGTGATCGCCGAGACGCCGTGGGCGGCGTTCCAGGCGAAGGACGCGCTGAACGTCACCTGGGACCGCAATGCCCGCGCTTTCGGGCACGACAGCGACAAGGCGGTCGGCGTCTACTCGGCGGCGGCGCGCGATCTGTCGCGGCCCGGCAAGCCGTGGGACGCCGCGGGCGACGCGCCGGCGGCGATGAAGAGCGCCGCGAAGGTCTACGAGGCGGAGTACGCGTGCGACTACACGTATCACGCGCAGATGGAGCCGCTCAACTCGGTGGCCTCGGTATCGCCCGCGGGCGATAGCTGCGAGATCTGGTGCGGCACGCAGTCGCAGACCATGGCGGTCGCGGCGGTCGCGAAGGCGCTGAATATCGCGGTCGAAAAGGTGAAGCTGAACCTCATGCTCCTCGGCGGCGGCTTCGGCCGCCGCGGGCACCGCGACGAGGAGTTCGTGGTCGACTCGGTTCTCCTGTCCAGGGAAGTGAAGCGCCCGGTGAAGGTGCTGTGGACGCGCGAGGACGACGTGAGGAACGGCCGCTTCCGTCCGCTCTCGGTGCACTACCTGCGCGCGGGACTCGACGCCGGCGGCCGCATCGTGGCGTGGCAGCACCGCGTCGCGTGCGACGAGATCACCGCGTTCCAGGACCCGGTGCGCTACAAGGGCGGCGGCGAGAAGGACTTCCTCGCGATGGCGGGCTCGGAGCTGCGCACCTACGACATCCCGAACCGGCTCTCCGAGCAGCTGCCGCAGGCGACGGGCATTCGGACGTCGAGCTTGCGCGGCATCGGCTTCGGGCCGAACAAGTTCGCGACCGAGGCCTTCCTCGACGAGATCGCCGTGCAGCACGGCATCGATCCGGTCGAGCTGCGCCTGCAGCTGCTGAAGAACACGCCGCGCGGCCAGGCCGTGGTGCGCGAGGTGGTGGCGATGTCCGACTACCGGCGCGCGCGTCCCGGCCGCGGCCTCGGGTTCGCGTTCACCGACTACTCGGGGACGATGGTCGCCGCGGTCGCCGAGGTCTCGGTCGACAAGGCGAGCGGCGCGGTGAAGGTGCACGACTTCTGGCTCGCGCTCGACCCGGGCATCGCGGTGCAGCCCGACAACGTCGTGGCGCAGACCGAGAGCTCGATCGTCTACGGCCTCGGGCTCGCGCTCACCGAGCGCATCACGTTCAGGGACGGCGTGGTGCAGCAGCGCAACATCCGCGACTACGGCGTGCCGCGGATGGCCGACATCCCCGAGATCCACATCAAGCTCGTGTCGACGCCGAACCGGCCGACGGGCGCGGGCCAGATGGCGACGCCGATCGTCGCGCCCGCGATCGCGAGCGCCGTCCACGCGGCGAGCGGTGCGCGCGTGCGGCACATCCCGTTCCTGCCCGAGCGCGTGAAGGCGGTCGTCGCATGAGCGAGAGCCGTCCGCCGTTCCCGCCGTTCAGCCGCGACACGGCGGCGCAGAAGATCCGCGGCGCCGAGGACGCGTGGAACACGCGCGACCCCGAGCGCGTGTCGCTCGCGTACACGCCCGACAGCGTGTGGAGGAACCGCTCGGAGTTCTTCGCGGGGCGCCCGGCGATCGTCGAGTTCCTGAAGCGCAAGTGGGCGAAGGAGATCGACTACCGCCTGATCAAGGAGCTGTGGGCCTTCCACGAGAACCGCATCGCCGTGCGCTTCGCGTACGAGTGGCGCGACGACGCCGGCAGCTGGTTCCGCTCCTACGGCAACGAGAACTGGGAATTCGCCGAGAACGGCCTGATGCGGCGGCGGATCGCGAGCATCAACGACCTCCCGATCAGGGAGGCCGAGCGCAAGTACAAGTGGCCGCTCGGCCGGCGGCCCGACGATCATCCGGGGCTCTCCGACCTCGGTCTGTAGACCGAAAGCACTACGGGCGCTGTCATCGAAATACTCGGGAACAGCGCCCCCGGGTCCCGGGAGACCATTACAATGATCCGTTG
>DATDMW010000294.1:0-2573 GCA_036518595.1 Burkholderiales bacterium | reverse complement strand
GGCCCCGTCGAGAAGGTCGTCACGCTAGAGACCGGACGCGCAGCCCGCGAAGAGAACATGCGCGCCTTTACGCTGCGCGCGCTCGAGCTGCTCGAGTCCTGCCTCCGCGAGGCCCTCGCCTAGCCGGGCGCCTCATCGCGGCGCGCCGGGCGGCGGCGTGGCGGGAACGCTCTTCCAGCCTTCCGGGCATTGCTGCACGTACGGGTAATAGCCGTTCGCCGACTGGCAGAAGTACCACGTGCCGGAGGCCGGAGCCGGCGTCGCGCCGCCGCCGGGCGCGCTCGCCGTGGCCGGCGCCTGGTCGGGCGGCGGGTCCACCACTTCGTAGCCGGTCGGCTGCTGCACGTAATACACGTCGTTCGCGTAGTAGTACGGCACGCCGGCGTAGTAGACGACCGAATACGCCGGCGGCAGGACCGGCACGAGGACGCCGACCGGCGGACGCACGACCACGAAGCGCGGCCCGGCGTGCCGGTACCAGACGCCCGAGTGGAACCAGAAGTCGCCGCCGCGGAAGCGCACGGCGATGTTTCCCGGCGGCAGCACGTCGACCGCATAGCCGACCGCCGGGTAATAGTGGTTGTGGTGGTAGCGGTCGTCGAACACCCAGTGCGGCGTCGCGTAGCGGACGTGCTCGTGGCGCTCCCCGCGCGGCTGCGCTTGCGCGCCGGCGGCGCCGAGCAGCGCCGCGGCGGCCAATACCGCGGCCAGCCTTCGCTCGTTCGTCGTATTCATGAAGCCTCCTTGCATGGCGCGATCTTAGGGAAGCGCGCCGCCCGGCTGTGTCGCGATTTGTATCCATTGGTGTTGCCAGGCTTTCGTTCGCGTCAGACGCCTGTGGAGTTCCTGCCTTAAGGACCTTAAGCTCACGCCCGTCGACATGGACGCGATGAGCCAGCGGCTCGTTCCACCGCGAGTCGTACCCCCCGAAGCGCCGCTCGGCCGGCTGGCGTTCATCGCCGCGTTCGTGCGCAACCCGCTCGAGGCGCTGCCGCGCGTGGTCTACGAGCAGGACGTCGTGCCGTACCGCGACCGCGTGTGGATCACCGCGCCCGCGCTCGTGCGCAAGGTGCTGCTCGACGATCGCGAGCGCTACCGCAAGCTCTCCAGCATCCGGCTGCTCGGGCCGCTCCTCGGGCGCGGCATCCTGACGAGCGAAGGCGCCGAGTGGAAATGGCAGCGCCAGGCCGCGGCGCCCGCGTTCCGGCAGCAGGACCTGCTGCCGCTCGTGCCGGCGTTCGTCGCCGCGACCGAGCGCCTCGTCGCGCGCTGGCGCGCGAGGCCCGGCGAGCAGGCGATCGACCGCGACATGACGCGCGTCACCTTCGAGGTGATCTCGGGCACGCTCCTGCCCTCGGCGGACGCGAGCCTCGGCGCCGTGTTCGAGCGCTCGATGGGCGGCTTCCAGAAGGCGGCCGGCTGGAGCCTTTTCTTCGCCTCGACCGGGCTGCCCGCGTGGCTGCCGCGCCCGGGGATGCTCACGAGCGCGCGATCGGTGCGGGCGCTGCGCGGCGCGACGCACAGCGTGCTGCAGGAGAGAAAATCGGCGCCAGGCGAAGGCGGCGAGCTGCTGCAGCGCCTGATCGCCGCGCGCGATCCGGAGACCGGCCGCTCCATGGACGACACGCGCCTCGTCGACAACCTGCTCACCTTCTATCTCGCCGGCCACGAGACCACGGCGCGCGCGCTCGCGTGGACGCTGTACCTGCTCGCCCGCTCGCCGCAATGGTCGTCGCTCCTCGAAGAGGAGGTCGACGCGGTGACCGGCGGCGCGCCGGTCGCGCCCGAGCACATCGAGCGCCTCACGCTCGTGCAGCAGGTGCTCAAGGAGTCGATGCGCCTCTATCCGCCGGCGCCGATGCTCGCGCGGCAGGCGGTCGCGGAGGCCGAGATCGGCGGCGAGCGCGTCCGCCCCGGCATGTCGGTGGTGATGCCGATCTACGCCATCCACCGCCACCGCAGCCGCTGGTCGGAGCCGGACGTCTTCGACCCGTCGCGCTTCTCGGGCGACAACGAGGCTTCCATCGAGCGCTACCAGTACCTGCCCTTCGGCGCAGGGCCGCGCATCTGCATCGGCATGGCGTTCGCGATGATCGAGGCGACGGCGATGCTCGCCACGATGCTCCAGCGCGCGCGCTTCTCGGCGCTGGAAGGACGCGATCCCTATCCCGTGGCGCGCGTCACGCTGCTGCCGCGCGGCGGCATCACGCTGAACGTCACGACGAAATAGCCGGCCTGCGGGACGCTAGAGCGCGCGCGCGACGACGTCGAGCAGCCGGTCGGCCATGATCGGCTTGGTCAGGCAGGCAAAGGCGCCGAGGTGGCCGGCGCGGTAGACGAGGTCGTCGTCGCTCGTCAGGAACACGACCGGGATGTCCTTCGTCTCCGGATCGCTCTTCAGCGCGGCGACGAAGTCCGGCCCGTCCAGGTACGGCATGTTGACGTCGACGATGATGAGCTGCGGCCTGGCGCTCAGCGCGAGGCGGCCGCCGACCACGGCGTCCTCGGCGACCGCGACGTCGTAGCCGCGGTTCGAGAGATGCAGGCTCAGCAGGTCGCGGATCGCCCGGTCG
>DATDMW010000293.1:0-4852 GCA_036518595.1 Burkholderiales bacterium | reverse complement strand
AAGCGCGCTGGACGCGCCTGTGGACGCCCGACGTGGAGATCGTCAGCGGTTGAGTCGCCGCGCCGGACCGGGCGCGGGCGACAGCCCCGCGAACTGCAGCTCGAGCAGCCGCCGCAGCTCCGCGAGCCCTTCGCGGACGTCGGGATGCGGCGCGGTGATCCACCAGCGGATCGCCGCGGAGTAGACGAAGAACAGGTGCAGCGCGACGAACGCCGGATCCTCGCGCGCGAGGATGCGGCCGTCGCCCTGCGCCCGGCGCACCAGCACCTCGATGCCGTCGATCAGCCGCTTGCGGATGTCCTGGAACGCCGCCGCCTGCTTGCCCGCCGAGTAGAACGTCAGCTCCTGCAGCAGGATGCGCGAGAGCGCGTGGTTCTCGCCGAGCCGGCGGTAGTGGCAGGCGAAGACCGCCATCACCTGGTCGATGAGCGGCTCG
The DNA here is from genome assembly GCA_036518595.1 of Burkholderiales bacterium. Taxonomy (GTDB): domain Bacteria; phylum Pseudomonadota; class Gammaproteobacteria; order Burkholderiales; family SG8-39; genus VBDM01. Next base: position 4,416 of record DATDMW010000293.1, on the reverse strand, counting down.
TCGGCGGCGGGGGCGGCGAGCGCGGCGTCGGTGAGCGCGGCAAGCTCGTCGTTGAAGATGAGGAACACCAGGTCGCGCTTGTCCTCGGCGTAGTTGAACAGCGTCCCGAGCCCCACGTGCGCGCGCTTCGCGATCTGCCGCATCGTGGCCGCGCCGTAGCCCAGCCGCGCGAACAGGTCCGCGGCCGCGGCCCGGATGCGCTGGCGCTTGTCGAGCTTGTTGCGCTCGCGCAGGCCCGGGCCCGAGGCCGCCTTGCGGCGCGCCTGGGAGACGGCGGAGGAAGCGCGCTCCATGGTCACAGCACCGGGAGCAGGAGGTGCGCCGCCCGCTCGGGCCCGGTATGCACGGTGTGCCGGCCGTGGAAGCGCGCGGGCGGCCGGTCCTCGGGGTCGTCGTGCAGGAACCAGCCCGAGCCACGCTGCGCGCCGGGCTCGCCCGGGCGCTGGAAGTCGACGCCCTGCAATGTGAGCGCGAGTCGCCAGCCCGCCGGAAGCGCGAGGCTCGCGGGCCAGATCTCCACGTCGATTTCGTAGACCTGGCCGGGGACGAGCGGCTCGATCGCGTCGTGCGTGTGCCGCGGCTGCCAGTCCGTCGAGCGCCGCGGGTCGGTCTTGCGATGCGAGACGCGGAGCCAGCCCTGAGACACCGGCGCCCTCGGCTCGGTCGCGTGAAAAAAAGTCGCCTCGCGGCCGTCGGGGCCGAACGCGCGCAGCGTCGCGAACACGTCCATGTCGTCGGTGCTCGACGAGACCCAGAGCTTCGCGACGATGGGACCCGCGAGCTCCAGGTCGCGCTCGAGCGGCGCGGTGGAGAAGGTGACGCCTTCGCCCGTCGCGTCGTAGCCGGCGCTCGCCGCGGCGCGCGGCGGCGACGGCGTGAGCGAAACGCTCGCGGCGTCGAGATAGAGTCGTGTCCATCTCGTGCCGGGGATCGGCCAGTCGCGATCGGCCACGACGCGCTTCACCGTGTCGTCGACCGCGCGCACCGAGACCTCGACGCGCGGCTCGCGCTCCCAGCCGTTGTCGAGGCCCTTCAGGTAGCGATCGAAGAAGCGCCGCTGCAGCGCGACGCTGTCCGGCAGCAGGAAGGTGAGGAAGTACGAGCCGGCATGGACCTTCAGCCACTTCTCGCGCGAGGCGATGCCGCGCCAGCCCAGCAGGGTGCCGCGCAGATGCAGGCCGAGGCCGCCCCAGTTCGCGACCACGAGCGCCGGCAGCTCGATGCGCTCGAGGTGGCCGCTGCGCTCGTCGTACCACGGACCGTCCAGCGGACGCGCGCGCAGCTCGGCGATGTAGTCGACGCGGTTCGCCGCGAGCTGGGCCGGCGAGAGTCTCGCCGGCCCGGTGTTGCGCTCGCCGGTGTCGATGTCGACGAGAGGCGTGTCCGGGTTGCCGTGCTGGTTGCGCAGCACGCTGCGGTTCCACCAGCGGTTGAGGAAGCCGTTGCCGAGAATTCCGCCCTGGCGCGTGCGGTCGCGGTAGAACTCGCAGGTGCCCTGCCAGGGAAGGATCGCGGCCAGGTGCGGCGGGCGCTCGGCGGCGATCATCCACTGCCCGGCCGCGTAGTACGAGATGCCGAGCAGCCCGACCTTGCCGCTGCTCCACGGCTGCACGCCCGCCCACTCGATCGCGTCGTAGAAGTCGCGGAACTCGGCGGGGGAGTTCACGTCGAGGCGGCCGGGCGACTTGCCGGCGCCGCGCGAGTCGACCTTCACGATGACATAGCCCTCTCGCGTCCACACCTCGGGATCGGGCGTCTCGAACACCAGGTATTTGCACGAGGACGCGCGCAGGATCTCGGGGTGGCGGCGCTTCAGCGCTTCCCAGGCCTCGGGCATGAACTGCGAGAGATGCACGTCCTTCCCGTAGGGTCCCAGCGTCATCAGGACCGGGCAGCGCCCCGATGGCGCATTTTCGTCGCCGGGGCGGTACACGTTCGCGCGCAGGCTCGCGCCGTCGCGCATCGGCACCGCGACGTCGCGGTCGACGATCACGTCCGCTCCGCGCCGACGAGCACGAACGCGATCGTGCACGGCGCGTCTCTGCGGTTGCTCCAGGCGTGGTTGGTGCCGCGCTGCACGAGGCAGTCGCCGGCCCGCAGCAGCACCTCGCCCTCGTCGAGCACCGCCCAGATCTCGCCCGAGAGCACGATGCAATAGTCGATCGTATCGGTGCGATGCATGCCGGGATGGCGCCGCGTCGCGGCGTCGGCCGCGCGCGCGCCCATGCTCGCGAAGTGCGCCTCGGGGGCGATCGATCTCAGCCGCTCGCGATCGGGCGGATATTCGATGACGCGGAACACGGTGCCGCCGTTCACGGGCTCGATGCGGCGCTCGCGGCGCGCCGCGTCGGCATCGCCGCGGTTGTCCGCGGGCGCCGAGCGCGTCTCCCACAGCTCGGTCAGCACCAGGCCGCCGGCCTCATCGAGCACCGAGCGGTGCGGGGAATCGCGGTCCTCGAGCACGACCGAGCGGCCGAGGGTGTCATGGCCGGTCACGACCCTGCGCATGTCGCAGCGCCGGGACTCAACGCGTCCCGGCGTCCTCCAGCCGGATGCCGGTGCGCGCGATCACCGCGCGCGCGTTGGCGCGGTCGGCGCGCAGGAACTGGGCGAACTCGCGCGGATTGTTCCCCACCGCGTCGAACGCCTGCGCGCGCAGGAACTCCCGGAACTTCGGATTGCCCAGGGCGCGCAGGAACTCCGCGTTCAGGCGCTCGACGACCGCGGTCGGCGTGTGCGCGGGGGCGAACACGCCGAACCAGTTCTGGATCTTCGGGTCGAGCTTCTGCTCCGCGAGCGTCGACACCTCGGGCAGGTAAGGCGAGCGCTCGGCGCCGGTCACCGCCAGCGCCTTCATCCGGCCCGAGGCGATCATCGGCAGCACGATGCCCATGGCGATGAAGGTCGCGTCGGCCTCGCCCGAGAGCAGCGCCGGGATGATCTGCGCCGAGCCCTTGTAGGGCACGTGCACGATGTCGACATTGGCCTGCTTGCGGAACCACTCGAGGAAGAAATGCGGCGTGCTGCCGACGCCGAAGGAGGCGAAGTTCACCTTGCCCGGATTTGCGCGCGCGTACGCGACCATCTCCGCGACGGTGCCGTACGGGACCTTGGCGCCGGCGACGATGACGCCGTTCACCCAGACGAGCTGCGTGATCGGGGCGAAATCGCGCTCGGCGTCGTACGGCAGCTTCGGATATAGCCAGGGGTTGAACGACATGCCGTCGCTCGAGGAGCTGCAGATCGTGTAGCCGTCGGGCGCGGCTCTGGCGCAGGCCTCGAGCGCAATGATGGTGTTCGCGCCGGGACGGTTGTCGACGACCACGGGCTGCCCGAGCGTCTCCGAGACCGGCTGCCCGATGCGGCGCATGAGCCCGTCGACGACGCCGCCGGCCGGATACGGCACGATGAGGTGCACCGGCTTCGCCGGATAGGACTGGGCGCACACGCCCGTCGCGAGCGTGGCGGCGACGACGAGCATGACGAGGGAGGGTCGGCTCATGGCGTCACTCCGGCTGGATCCCGATTTCCTTGACGATGCGGCCCCATTTCGCGAGCTCGCTCCGGACGAAGCGGCCGGTGCCCTGGGGCGTGTCGCCGCCCTCGGTGTAGAACCCGAGCGTCGCGAGGCGCTGGCGGACTTCCGGATCCTGCAGCACCTTGTCGATCTCGCGGTTCATCGCGCCCACCACGTCCTTCGGTGTTCCGGCCGGCGCGACGAACGCGAACCAGCCGATGAACTCGAAGCCCGGAAAGGTCTCCGCGATCGGCGGGACGTTTTCGTATCCGGGGATGCGCCGCGCGAAGGTTTCGGCGATGGGCCGCAGGTCGCCGCGCCTGATGAACGCCGCCGCCGCCGGCACCGCGAGCACGACGAGCTGCGTGCGGCCGGCGAGCGTGTCCTGCACGCCCTGCGGCATGTTGGCGTAGGGCACGGCGAGGATCTGGGTGCCCATCAGCTTGTTCAGCCACGCCGCGACCATGCCGGAGAAGTTGCGCGGGCCGTCGGTGGCGAACGCAAGCTTTCCGGGATCGGCCTTGTCGAGGGCCACCAGCTCCTTGATGTCCCTTGCCGGGACGCTCGGATGCGCGAGGATCAGGAACATCGCCTTCCCGGCCATGCCGATCGGGGCGAAGTCCTTCACCGGATCGTAGGGCAGCGACTTGAACGTGTAGGGATTGGTGACGAGCGCCGCGGCGGTCGCGAAGAAGAGCGTGTAGCCGTCCGGCGTCGCGCGCGCCGCGGCTTGCGCGCCCACCATGTTGGCCGAGCCCGGGCGGTTTTCCACGATGAGCGGCTGCCCGAGCGCATCGCCCACGCGCTGGGCGAGCAGCCGCGCCACGATGTCGGGCGTGCCGCCGGCCGCCTGCGACACGATCAGCCGCACCGGACGCGCCGGCCAGGACTGCGCGAGC
>DATDMW010000292.1:0-5316 GCA_036518595.1 Burkholderiales bacterium | reverse complement strand
TCACCGCCGCTCGACAGAATGGCGCCTCGGCGCGGTACGCGAGGTTCGCGCGCTCCGCGCCGCTTCTGAAACGACGCGGAGAATTGTCATGAAAGCGTGGATCATCGGTATCGGGGCGTTCGGCATGTCTTCGGCGACGGTTGTGGCGGTGAACCCGGGCGGCGTGGTCACGAATGCGGTCAACGTCGTGCAGCACCAGGTGCAGAGCGTCACCGGCACCGGAGGCAGCGGAGGCGCGGTGGGCGGCGGCACGACCGTCAGCGCGCCCTCGATCACCAGCGGGTGCCACTCGCACTAGCCCGCAGCGCCCGCCTCGGCGCCGGATTATGATTCCGGGCGGCGCCGGGGGCTGCATGCCCGCCGGGCCGGGGCGCGCGGCCGAATCGCGCCTCCTCCGAACACGAACACTCAGCGGAGGTATCCCATGCTGCCCGATATCCACGTCAATTACCTGGCCGTGGTCGCCGCGGTCGTCGCCAACATCGTGCTCGGCTTTCTCTGGTACGGCCCCGTCTTCGGCAGCTCCTGGCGCAAGGAGATGGGGATCGCCGCCGACGCCCGACCGGCGCCCGGCGCCATGTGGCGCTCGATGTCGCTCATGGTCTTCGGCGCCTTTCTCATGGCTTGGGTGCTCTCGTACGACGAGGCCGTGTGGCGGCCTTCGAGCTGGAAGGCCGGCGCCGACCAGACCCCCGCGATGTACGGCTTCTTCGCCGCGCTCTTCACCTGGCTCGGCTACATCGTGCCGCTGCTGCTCGGCGGCATCGCCTGGGAGAACAAGTCCGGGAAGCTGTTCGCGATCAACGCGGGCTACTGGCTGGTCGCCCTGCTCGCGATGGGGATGATCGTCGCCTACTGGCGGTAGCGGCGGCGGGCGCGGGTCCGCGGCGCTATAATTGTGGATCCACCGCGTTTCCCACGGCAACCCGCGGGCCGACGGCGGCCTTCACACGGGCGCCCGCCCGGCTCGCCCAATTTTTTTGGAGAACCACATGGCAATTCGCATCGGCGATGAGGCCCCCGACTTCACGGCGGAGACGACCGAAGGCCCGATCCGCTTCCACGAATGGATCGGCGACAAATGGGCGATCCTGTTCTCGCACCCCAAGGACTTCACGCCGGTCTGCACCACCGAGCTCGGCTACATGGCGAAGCTCAAGCCCGAGTGGGACAAGCGCAACACCAAGATCATCGGCCTGTCGGTCGACCCGGTGAGCGACCACAAGAGCTGGGTGAAGGACATCCAGGAGACGCAGGGCACCGCGGTGAACTACCCGATGATCGGCGACGACGACCTCAAGGTCGCCAAGCTCTACGACATGATCCATCCCAACGCGAGCGGCGGAAAGCGCACGGCGGCCGACAACGCCACGGTGCGCTCGGTGTTCATCATCGGCCCCGACAAGAAGGTGAAGGCCATGCTGATCTACCCGATGAGCGCGGGGCGCAATTTCGACGAGGTGCTGCGGCTGCTCGATTCACTGCAGCTCGCTGCGAAAGCCGCCATCGCGACGCCGGTGAACTGGAAGCCGGGCCAGGACGTGATCATCCCGACCTCGGTGTCCGACGACGAGGCGAAGAAGAAGTACCCGCAGGGATTCAAGACGCACAAACCGTACCTGCGCACCGTCTCGCTGAAATAGCCTTCCGAGGGCCGGCGCGCGCTCGCGCCCGGCCCGTTTCGACGATCAACAAACCAGGAGAGGAAATCATGCGCAAGATCTTTGCGATCGTCTTCGCGTGCGCGCTCGCCGCGGTCGCTGCCGGCTGCAAGGCGCCGCCGACGCAAGAGGAGAAGTCGAAGGTGGACTACGGCGCGAAGCCGGAGAACTACGAGGCGCTGATCAAAGAATACATGCGCACCCGCGTGAACATGGAAGGCGTCATCTTCGAGTTCCGCGGCGGACCGAAGCCGCTCTACCAGCAGGACACCGTCCTGCGTCCCCTGCAATACGGCTGGGGCGTGTGCGTGTTCGTGCACGACAAGCGCGCGAGCGCGTTCGAGTCGTACCCGATGACGTTCTTCATCCGCAACGGGGTGATCGTTGCGGCGAACGGCGGTCCGGACGACAACCTGATCGGCCGGCGCTTCGCGCTCGCCGACTGCAACGAGCTCGGGACCCCGTTCGTCCGCTGACGGCCGTCCGCTGGAGGCGGATCAGGGCAGCTGGATCTTCCCGCCCGCGGGCCCCTGCGGGATGACGATCTGCGAGGCCGCCTGCCGGCGCAGCTCCTGCAGCTCGCGCACGGTGCGCTCGATCGCCTCCTTGGCGAGCGGCCCGAACTGCTCGGCCGCCTGCTCGAGCGAAGACGCGGGGATCTCGAACGCAATCGGCAGCGACCCGGCCGGCGTCATGATCTGCGTCTCGCCGACGTAGAGCATGGGGCGCGCGCCATCGGGCTTCCCGTCCTTCGTCACGGGCGTCATGCGCCGGATCGTGCCGATGCGGCGGTCGGTGAAGATCTCCTCGAGGTACAACGCGTTCGGATCGACCTTGATCTCGGACGACCGGGTGTCTTCTGCTCTGGGTTCAGCCATAAGGATTTTGTCCGTCAAACGGGACTCGGGGTTCAACCCCGGAGCTTGAAGCGTTGGATCTTGCCCGTCGCGGTCTTGGGCAGCTCCTCGATGAACTCGATCCAGCGCGGATACTTGTAAGGCGCGAGGCGGTCCTTCACGTGCTGCTGCAGCGCCTGGGTCATGGCGCTGCCGGGCTTGTGTCCCGCCTTGAGCACGACGAAGGCCTTGGGCTTCACCAGCTTGTTCTCGTCGATCGCGCCGACGACCGCCGCCTCGAGCACGGCCTCGTGCGCAATCAGCGCCGCCTCGACCTCCGCCGGCGAGACGTAGATGCCGCTCACCTTCAGCATGTCGTCGCTGCGGCCGCCGTAGATATAGTAGCCCTCGGCATCCTGGCTGAACTTGTCGCCGCTGCGCGTCCACTCGCCGACGAAGGTGCCGAGGGTCTTCGCGCGGTTGTTCCAGTAATACGCTGCAGCGGTGGGGCCCTTGATCTGCAGCTCGCCCAGCTCGCCGCGTTTCACCGGGCGGCCTTCCTCGTCCACGAGCCGCAGATCGTAGCCGGGCACGGCGACGCCGGTCGTGCCGTGACGCACGTCGCCCGGCCGGCACCCCATGAACACGTGCAGCATCTCGGTCGAGCCGATGGTGTTGATCAGATCGGTGCCCGTGCGCTCGGCCCACTTCGTGCTGATCTCGGCGGGCAGCGATTCGCCTGCGGAGACGCCCAGGCGCAGCGCGAGCGCGCCCTTCTTCGGCAGCTCCGGAGTCGCGAGCATCGCCGCGTACAGGGTCGGCACGCCGTAGAAGATCGTCGCCCGCTGCTCGGCGAGCCGCTTGAACACCGCGGCGGGCGTGGGGCGCTCGGCCATGAGCACGGAGGTCGCGCCGGCCGCCATCGTGAACGACAGCGCGTTCCCCAGCCCGTACGCGAAGAACAGCTTCGCCGCCGAGTAGACGACGTCGTCCTCGCGGACGCCGACGAACGCCCGGCCGAACAGCTCGGCGGTGAGAATCATGCTCGAGTGCACGTGCACCGTGCCCTTGGGCGCGCCCGTCGAGCCCGACGAGTAGAGCCAGAAGCACGCGTCGTCGCTCGTGGTCGGCGCCGGATCGAGCTTAGGCGAGCCTTTCGCGAGGACGTCCCGGAAGGCGGTCTGCCCCTTCGCATCCGCCCCCGACACGATGACGGTCTTCAGAAACGGCAGCTTGCCGACGAGCGGCGCGAACTGAGGCCATAGCTGCTCGGACACGATCAGCCCCTTGGCGCGGCTGTCGGAGAGCATGTACTCGTAGTCCCGGGTCGTGAGCAGCGTGTTCACGGCGATCGGCACGATGCCGGCCTTGATGCATCCCAGGAACGCCGTAGGGAAGTCGACGGTATCGAGCAGCGCGAGCAGCACGCGCTGTTCCATGTCGAAGCCGAGCGCGCGCATGCCGCCGCCGAACCGGTTCACGCGCTCGGCGAGCTGGCCGTAGGTGGTGCGGCCGCCGTCGTCGACGAACGCGATCTTGCCTCCGCGCCCGGCGACGATGTTGCGCTCGATCAGGTCGTGCGCGGCGTTGTAGTCGCGCGGGACTTGCACCTGCGGCGGGCTCGTCGAATGGTCGGCGGAACTGAGTGACGCCAAGCGCGCCTCCTCCGGGCTGGTCTTATGGCGCCGATTGTAAGGCGCGCGGCGAGGCCGTGCAGTTGCGCCAGGTCAATACCCGATGGCCGCGCCGTCGCTTCGCGGGTCGGAGCCGCCCGCGAGCGCACCGGTCGCGGGATCGAGCGTGATGCCATGCGCGTGGCCCGCGATCTCGTTCCAGGCCGGCCAGCGGTTCACGGTATGGCCACGGCGCTCGAGATCGCGCAGCGTCGCATCGGGGAACCGGCCCTCCATGTTGAGCAGGTCGCGCGGCTCCCCGAGCAGGAACCGCCCCGACAGCCAGCGCGGCGCCTCGAGCGCCGCCTGGATGTCGCGGCCCTGGTCGATCAGCGAGACGTAGGTCTGCAGGTGGATCTGCGGCTGGCCGTCCGCGCCCATGCAGCCGACGACGTGCCAGGGCCTGCCGTCGCGCAGGGCCATCGAAGCGATCAGAGTGTGCATCGGGCGCTTTCCGGCCTCGAGCCGGTTCGGATGCTGCGGATCGAGCGAGAAATATGCCGAGCGGTTCTGCAGGACGATGCCCGTGTCGCCCGCGACCACGCCCGAACCGAACGTCGAATACAGGCTGTGCACGAGGGCGACGGCATTCCCTTCGGCGTCTGCCGTCGCGAGGAAAACGGTGTCCCCCGCGAGCGTGCCGTAAGAGGGGATGCGGTCCCAGGGCAGCGCGCGCTCGGGGTCCATCAGCTCGGCGCGCCGGCGCGCGTACGCCTTCGACACGAGGCGATCCGTCGGCACGGGATGATGCTCGGGATCCGCGAGCAGGTGGTCGCGGTCGTTGTACGCGATCTGCTTCGCCTGCACGAGCAGGTGCACGAGCTCGGGTCCCAGCGGCTCCAGGCGAGCGACATCGTGGGGCTCGACCAGGTTCAGCATCTCGAGGACGGTGAACCCCTGGGTCGGAGGCGGCGTCTCGAGAATCTCGACGCCGCGGTAGGTGCCCCGCAGCGGCTCTCCCCAGGACGCGTCCTGGGCGCGGAAGTCGTCCTCGTCGAAAAACCCGCCCTGCGCCCGCGCGAACGCCGCGAGCGCGCGCGCCGTCTCGCCGCCGTAGAAGCCGTCCTCACCCTCGCCCGCGATGCGCTCGAGGACGCGCGCCAGCCCCGGATTCGCCAGCCGCGCCCCCGGTCGCGGCGGCTCCCC
>DATDMW010000291.1:0-3259 GCA_036518595.1 Burkholderiales bacterium | reverse complement strand
GCGTGGGCGGCTTTGATGTCGGCGGTGTAGTTGATGCAGATCCACGAGACGGCTTCTTCGAGCGCGGTGATGGCCGCGGAGAAGGCGACGCGGATGGCGTTGGAGTCCTCGTCCTCGGATCCGAGCTCGGCCTCGACGCGGCGCATCATCTTGACGACTTCCTTCGCGGTGGCGCCGCCTTCCCTCGCGATCTTGCGGCCGATGAGGTCGTTCGCCTGGATGCCGGTGGTGCCTTCGTAGATGGTGGTGATTCTCGCGTCGCGGTAGTGCTGCGCGGCGCCGGTCTCCTCGATGAAGCCGACGCCGCCGTGGACCTGGATGCCGGTCGACGCGACTTCGACGCCGGTCTCGGTGCTCCAGCCCTTGACGACGGGGATCATGAGATCGACGAAGGCCTGCGCTCTCATCCGTTCTTCTTTTTCGGGATGCTTGTGCGCGCGGTCGAGGCCCGCGGCGACGACGTACGCGAGCGCGCGCATGGCCTCGGTCATCGCCTTCATGTGCATCAGCATGCGCCGCACGTCGGGGTGGCGGATGATCGGCACGGCTTTGGCGTCGCCCGACAGGTCGCGGCTCTGTATACGTTCTTTTGCGTACGCGAGCGCCTGCTGGTACGCGCGCTCGGAGATCGAGATTCCCTCGATGCCGACCGCGAAGCGCGCGGCGTTCATCATGATGAACATGTACTCCAGGCCGCGGTTCTCCTCGCCCACCAGGTAGCCGGTCGCGCCGTCGTACACCATCACCGCGGTCGGGCTCGCGTGGATGCCGAGCTTGTGCTCGATCGACGCGCACGCCACCTTGTTGCGCTCGCCCGGCGTGCCGTCGGGCTTGGGCACGAGCTTCGGCACGACGAAGAGCGAGATTCCCCGGACGCCCTCCGGGGCGTCCGGAGTTCGAGCCAGCACCAGGTGCACGATGTTCTCGGCGAGGTCGTGCTCGCCGTAGGTGATGAAAATCTTCTGCCCCGAGATCTTGTAGTGGTCGCCGGCGCGGACCGCCTTCGTGCGCAGCAGCGCGAGATCGGTGCCCGCCTGCGGCTCGGTCAGGTTCATCGTCCCGGTCCACGTCCCCTGCACCATCTTCGGCAGGTACGTCTTCTTGAGCTGCGGCGACCCGCGCAGCAGCAGCGCCTCGACCGCGCCGGTCGTGAGCAGCGGGCACAGCGAGAACGACAGGTTCGCCGACTTCCACATCTCCATCACCGGCGTCGCCACCAGCTTCGGCAGCCCCTGCCCGCCGAACTCGGTCGGAAACTGCAGCGCGTTCCAGCCGCCGCCGATGAACGCCTGGTACGCCTCCTTGAACCCCTTCGGCGTCGTCACCTTCCCGTCCGCCCAGTGCGAGCCCTCCTCGTCGCCCGGCTGGTTCAGCGGCGCCAGCACCTCGCCCGAGAAGCGCGCGCTCTCCTCGAGGATCTGGTCGACCAGCTCGGCGGTCACGTCCTCGCAGCCCGGCAGCCGCGCCACGTCGGCGAGGCCGGCCAGCTCGTTCAGGACGAACCGCATGTCGCGCACGGGCGCCTTGTACTCGCTCATTGGGATCTCCTGCCGGAAAGCACGCTCGGGGCGAGCGTCGCCTCGATCTCCACGGGACGCATCGGATCGGCGCTATAGATGGGAAGATACGACGACTGCACCAGCTTGCCCTTCTCCACCCGGAACTGCGTCGTGTCCTTCGCGCCCACCATCTGCGGGTAGCTCGCGTTCTCGACCACCGTCGAATCGTAGCGGCCGGGCGCCTTCACCTCGTAAGAGGACACCATCCTCACCAGCCGGCCCTGCACCATGCACTCGCTCGTCACCTGCCTGCCGGTGAAGTCGAACGTGCACGTCGTGTCGTCCTCGCTGAAGCGGCCGTCGGCGAGGTAGAAGCGGATCTTCTCCGTCGTCCACTTGCCGAGGAGCGCCTGCGCGTCGCGCCGCGCCTCGGGGGCCCCCAGCGACGGATCCTCGCCCGGCGCCGGCAGCGCGATGCGGAACTTCGGCGCCATCTCGCGCAGATACGACGCGATCGCGGGCTCCACCGCGTCGAGATCGAGCTTGCGCGCGTGCAGCGCCGCGACCGTCTCCTCGCACGCCTTGCGCTTGTCCGCCTCCGACTCCGGGCTCGAGACCTGGTGCGGCAGTCCGGCCGCGAGGTCGGCGGCGACTTTCGGCACGTCGACCTCGACCACGCGCTGCCAGTGGCCGGAATCGTCCTGCGACGCCGCGCTCGAGAGCGCGCGCTGCATCGCGATCGTGAGCTGCAGGAATCCCGCATGGCGCCGCACCCACTGCCCGTACGCCGAGTACGCGTCCCAGCCGAGATCGCCGAAGGTCGAGCCGCAATACTCCCTCGCCTGGCGCACGCCGTCGCGGCGCCCCGACGGCGCGGCGATCGCGGCGCCGAAGCGGTCGACGTCGGCGTCGTAGGAGAACGTCGCGCCCTGCGCCGCGCCGCAAAGCGCGAGCGCCGCGCTCGCCACGAGTGCTGCGGTCGCCACGAGCGCTGCATTCGCCACGAGCGCTGCGCGCAGCGGCAGCGCGCGCCTCACCCCAGCTCCTTCACCAGCTCGGGCACGACCTGGAACAGGTCGCCCACGATGCCGTAGTCGGCGACCTGGAAGATCGGCGCCTCCTCGTCCTTGTTGATCGCGACGATCACGCGGCTGTCCTTCATCCCGGCGAGGTGCTGGATCGCGCCCGAGATCCCGACCGCGATGTACAGATCCGGCGCGACGATCTTCCCCGTCTGCCCGACCTGCCAGTCGTTCGGCACGAAGCCCGCGTCCACCGCCGCGCGCGACGCGCCCATCGCCGCGCCGAGCTTGTCGGCGAGCGGCTCGAGCAGCTTGAAGTTCTCCCCCGAGCCCATGCCGCGGCCGCCCGAGACGATGATCTTCGCCGCGGTCAGCTCGGGCCGGTCGGACTTGGTGACGTCGCGGCCGACGAAGGACGAGAGCCCCGGGTCGGCGACCGCGGGCGCGTTCTCGATCGCCGCCGAGCCGCCCGCCGCCGCTGCCGCGTCGAAGCCCGTCGTGCGCACGGTGACCACCTTGACCTTGTCCGAAGACGGCACCGTCGCGAGCGCGTTGCCCGCGTAGATCGGCCGCACGAACGTGTCGGGTGACTCGATGGAGGTGACGTCGGAAACCTGCGCCACATCGAGCTTGGCCGCGACACGAGGCATTACGTTCTTGCCGAACCCTGTCGCGGGCGCGAGCACGTGCGTGTAACTGCGCTGCTTCACGACGTCGAGCAGCACCGCGGCCAGCGAT
>DATDMW010000290.1:0-4822 GCA_036518595.1 Burkholderiales bacterium | reverse complement strand
GAGCTCGGGGTCGCGCGCTACGTCATGAATCCGGACGGCGAGACCTGCGAGTTCGCCATCGTGGTGGCCGACGAATGGCAGGGCAAGGGCCTCGCGCGTCGCATGCTCGAGATGCTGATCGACGTCGCTCGCTCGCGCGGGCTGAAGGCGATCATCGGCCACATCCTGTCGATGAACCACCCGATGATCAAGCTCTCGGAGAAGCTCGGGTTCACGATCGCCGACGGCGTCGACGACCCGACCACCAAGCGGGCGACGCTCGCGCTCGAGAGGGCAATCGGCCGCTGACTACAGCGTCATGCCGCCGTCGACGCTGATCACCGCGCCGTTGACGTAGCTCGCCTCGTCCGAGGCGAGGAAGGCGAACACGCTGGCGACCTCCTCGGAGGTCCCCAGGCGCCCGCAGGGCACCTTGGCCGCCATCTGCTTCAGGATCTCCTCCGGCATCTTGGCGAGGATGGGCGTGGCGATGAAGCCCGGGCACACCGCGTTGGCGCGGATGCCGCTGCGTCCGAGCTCGCGCGCCCAGGTCTTGGTCATGCCGATGACGGCGAACTTGCTCGCCGCGTAGTTCGTCTGCCCGAAGTTGCCGTACAGCCCCACGATCGACGACGTGGTGAGGATCACGCCCGACTTCTGCGCGAGCATGATGTCGACGACGGCGCGCGTGCAGTTGTAGACGCCCTTCAGGTTGATGTCGATCACCTTGTCGAACTGCTCGTCGGTCATCTTCTTGAGCTGCGCGTCCATGACGATGCCGGCGTTGTTGACCAGCGCATCGACGCGGCCCCACTGGTCCATGACGCTCCTCACCATGCCCGCGATCTCCTGCTTGTCGGTGACATCGACGCGGTAGCCCCGCGCCTCGCCGCCGCCCGAGCGGATCTCGGCGAGCGTCTGCTGCGCGAGGTCGGGGTTGATGTCGCACACGGCGACGCGCGCGCCGAGCGATGCGAACTTGACCGCGGTGGCATGGCCGATGCCTCGCGCGCCGCCGGTGATGATGGCGACCTTGCCGTTGAGGTTCATGACGATCTCCTGTGGGACTTCTCGGCGGTATCGAAGCTGAATTTTGCGTCGCGGATCAGCCGAACGAAAGCGTCGACGACCGCGGGATCGAAGGCGGTCCCGCGCCCGCGGATGACTTCGGTCAGCGCCGCGTCCAGGCCCAGGGCGGGGCGGTACGGGCGGTGCGACATCATGGACTCCGCGACGTCGGCGACGGCGATGATCCTGGCCTCGGGCAGTATCGCTTCGCCGCGCAGCCCCTTGGGATAGCCGCTGCCGTCCATGCGTTCGTGGTGCTGCACGATGATCTGCGCGATCGGCCAGGGAAATTTGATGTCCTTGACGATGTCGTGGCCCGCCTGAGGATGCAGCTTCATCATCTCGAACTCGATCGGGCTCAGGCGCCCGGGCTTGGTCAGGATCTCCGCCGGGATATGGATCTTTCCGAGATCGTGGATCGTGGCCGCCAGGTGCAGCCCGCGGATCCGCTCCTCGGGCATTCCCAGCTCGCGCGCGATCGCGGTGGCGAGCGCCGCGACGCGGCGCTGGTGGCCGGCGGTGTACGGGTCGCGCGACTCGACCGTCGCGGCGATCGCCTGGATCGAGTCCTCGAGGCTCGCCCCGAGGATCTCCTCGTGGCGCACGCGCTGCGTCACATCGAGCAGGCTCAGCACGAGCGCCTGCACGCGGCCCTCGGCGTCCTTCACGGGCTCGATGTGCCAGTCCCAGTAGGTCGTGCCGCGCTCGGGTCGCTCCGGGTAAGCGAAGGGCCTGGCATATGCGGAGTAGGGTTCGCCGGTGTCGACCACGCGCCGGAAGATCGCCTCGTTCTCCGCGTGCGGATAGAGCGCGAAGTGGTTCTTGCCCGCGAAGAACTCGGGCGGACGCCCGTCCGCGCTCGCGTAGGCGCTGTTCACGCGCACGAAATTCATGTCTCGGTCGATATAGGCGATCAGGACGTGGACGCTCTCGAACACCCGCTCGAGCAGCTCGTTCGCCAGCCGGTTCTGTCGCTCGGCGGCGCGCACCCGCTCGAACGGCTCCTTCACGCTGACGATGAACACGGCGCGATAGATGAAGGCGTACGCGGCGATCTTGTAGCCGTGGCCCATGAGAACGAAGCCCGCTTCGGACGCCGATTGCAGCGCGAACCCGATCTGCGCGAACACGAGCATGCACGTCGCGCCGAAGATGCCCGCTGCCTCCTCGGACCTGGAGCGCCGCGCCTGCAGGTAGAAACGCACCGCCGGCACCAGCAGCGCCGCCGCGATCAGCGCTTCGGCCTGCGGCTCGTAGCGCACGACATCGCCGCCGCCCGCGAACAGGAGATGCAGGGTCGGCGCGGACAGGAAGGTCGCGACGTAGACGGGCACGACGATGAGCAGGCTCGCCGCGAGTATCAGGTGGCGCGCGAAGGGGCCGGTGAGCGGCAGCGGCCGGCGCAGCGAGACGATCAGCAGTCCGGCCGCGGCGATGATGTTGGAAGGCAGCGTGAAATCGACCGGCAGATCCGTCGGCGCGAGCGGCCGGCTCGAGAAATCGTCCGTCAGGAACATGTCGCCGACATCCACCAGGGCGGCCGAGAACAGCGCGCACGCGAGGATCACCAGGTTCCCCGAGCGCTCGGTGCTGTAGGCGTTCCAGGTCACGCCGAAGACGAGCATCGCGACGACGATCGCGAATGTCTCCGCGAGGCCGTGCAGCGGCGTGAACCCGCCGATCAGCCCCGGCGCGGGGCCGCCCGGCATCGCCACGGCGAGCGCCAGCGGCAGCGACACGCAAAGCACCACCCAGCAGACGGAGTAGAGCGGATCGGACCACTGTTTTCGGAGCATGCGCGTCAGCGCGATCCGGGCCGGTGCGGGCGCGCGCGTCCGGAGCGGATGAGCTTGCACGGTGCGCTCGTCTGCCATTCGAGGCAGACTAGCGTTTCCGCGCCGTCGACACTTGACCCGGGTCAATTTCGACGCGCCCGGACCGCTGTTCAGGGCGCCGGCCGTCCGATTGACCCAGGTCAAAGCCCGGGTGCGCGGGAGCGGCATCGTACGGGCATGGGCTCAATGGAGACTGGCGCCTTGGCCGCGCCGGGTGCCGCGCCGGCGGACGCGCTCGCCGACGCCGAACGGCATCGCGCGGATCTGCACCAGAGCGCCGAGGCGATCGTCGATCCGCTCGGGCTCGCGGCGCCGATCGCGCACGCCGCGCTCGCGTGGTGGCTGCATCCGCTGGAGGCGGCCGAGCGCTCGCGCCGGTTCGCCGTCGAGCTGGAGGCCCTGGTGCTGCACGCGCTCGCGCGCTTCGCGGGCAGCAAGGCGCCCGACTTGGTCGCCGCCGATCCCGACGATGCGCGCTTCGGGGCGCCCGAGTGGACCGCGCAGGCCGGCCCGGACGTGCTCAAGCAGTGGTATCTCTTCTGGACACGCCAGATCCAGGACGCGATCTACGCGACGCCCGGACTGTCGCCGAAGGAGAAGCGTCGCGCCGCGTTCTGGTCGCGGCAGTGGCTCAATGCCGCGGCGCCGAGCAACTTCCTCGCGACCAACCCGGTGGCGCTCAGGAAGGCGGCGGAGACCCGAGGCGAGAGCCTGGCGCGCGGACTCGGCGTGTTCCTGAAGGATCTCGCGGCGGGCACGATCCGGATGACCGAGCCGGAGGATTTCGCGGTCGGCGGCAATCTCGCGACGACGCCCGGGGCGGTCGTGTTCCGCAACCGGCTGATCGAGCTGATCCACTATCGACCGGCTGCCGGGCGCGTGCGGCCCGTGCCGGTCGTGATCGTTCCGCCGTGGATCAACAAGTTCTACGTGCTCGACCTCGACGCGAGGAAGAGCCTGGTCAGGTACCTTGTCGAGCACGGGTTCGACACCTATATCGTCAGCTGGAAGAACCCCGGCGAAGCGACCGGTCCCGCGTCGTTCGACGACTACCTGACCGAAGGCGTGGACGAGGCGATGCGCGTCGCGCGCGCGGTGAGCGGCTCGGAGAAGACGCACGCCGTGGGCTACTGCATCGGCGGGACGCTGCTCTCCAGCTACATGGCGTGGCTCGCGCGCCGCCATCCGCGCGAGAAGATGCCGGTCGCGCACTGGACGCTGTTCGCGTCGCTCGTCGACTTCCAGTCGCCGGGCGACATCGAAGTCTTCATCGACGAGGGCAGCGTCGACTACCTGTGCAACCTGATGCGCCTGCGCGGCCACCTGGACGGCGCCGAGATGGCGATGACCTTCCGGCTGCTGCGTGCGAATCCGCTCATCTGGCATTACGTGGTCCACGGATGGCTGTACGGCGAGCCGCCGCCGGCGAGCGACGTGCTCTACTGGAACATGGACACGACGCGCATGCCGGCGGCGATGCACGAGTTCTACCTGCGCGAGATGTACCTCGCGAACAAGCTCGTGCGCCCCGACGCGCTCACGATCGCAGGCGAGCCGATCGACCTCGCGCGCATCCACCAGGACCTCTACGCCGTGTCCTCCGAGGACGACCACATCACGCCGTGGCGGCAGGTGTTCCGCATCAACGGCCACGTCACCGGCCACAAGCGCTTCGTGCTGTCCTCGTCGGGCCACATCCTCGGCATCGTCAACCCGCCGGTGACGCCGCCCAAGCGCCACTATCGCGCGGGGCCCGCGCATCGCGGCCAGGCCGCCGACGCCTGGCTCGCCACCGTCGAGCAGCGTGCGGGCAGCTGGTGGGAGGACTGGAGCGCGTGGCTCGCCGAGCGCTGCGGCGAGCCGGCCGCGCCGCCGCCCCTCTTCACGGAGCAATTCCAGAAGCTCGCCGACGCGCCCGGGACTTACGTGCTCGAGCGCTA
>DATDMW010000289.1:0-2284 GCA_036518595.1 Burkholderiales bacterium | reverse complement strand
CACGACGAGCGACGTCTTGGCCATTAGTCGTTCCTCCTGTCGCCGTCCGCGAAGGGCAAGCCGAGCGCGCGCAGCAACGCGAGTGCGTGCTCGTCGTTCTCGGCGCTCGTGGTGATCGTGACGTCGAGCCCGCGGACCTGCTGGATGTCGTCGTAGTTGATCTCCGGGAAGATGAGCTGCTCTCGGATGCCGAGCGAGAAGTTCCCGCGGCCGTCCATCGAGCGTGGGTTGAGGCCGCGAAAGTCGCGGATCCGGGGCAGCGCGATCGAGACGAGCCGGTCGAGGAACTCGTACATCCGCGCGCCGCGCAGGGTCACGCGCGCGCCGACCGCCATTCCCTCGCGCACCTTGAACTGCGCGATCGACTTACGAGCGCGGCGAATCTGCGCGCGCTGGCCGGCAATCGTCGTCAGCTCTTCGATCGCGGAGTCGAGCAGCTTCGACTCGGTCTTCGCCTCGCCGACGCCCATGTTCAGTGTGATCTTCTGGATCCGCGGCGCCTGCATGATCGAGTCGAGTCCGAGCTCCTCCTTGAGGCGCGGCCGGATCTCGTTCTCGTACTGCTCCTTCAGGCGCGGCGTATACGTGTCGGCTACGGCACTCATGTCCGATCGATGTCCTCTCCGCAGTGCTTGCAGACCCGGACGCGTACGACCTTGTCCTTGACCGTCCGCTCGGCGGTTCCGACGCGGGTCGGCTTGCCGCAGTTCGGGCACACCACCATCACGTTCGAGACGGGGAGCGGAGCCGCCAGGTCGATGATCCCGCCCGGGGTCATGCCTCCGCCGCCCATGCCCGTCGTGTTCTGGATCGGGCGCGGTCGCCGGTGCCGCTTGACGACGTTGATGTTCTCGACGACGACGCGCCCCTGCTTGGGCAGCGCCTCGAGCACGCGTCCCTCCTTGCCGGCGTCCTTGCCGCGGAGGATGTGCACGATGTCGCCCTTTTTCACTTTCATGGTCTGAGCCACGGTCAGAGCACCTCCGGAGCCAGGCTGACGATCTTCATGAAGTTCTTCTCGCGCAGCTCGCGCGCGACAGGCCCGAAGATGCGGGTGCCGCGCGGATTGCGCTGCTGGTCGATGATCACGGCGGCGTTCTCGTCGAAGGCGATCGTTGTGCCGTCGTCGCGACCGAAGGGCTTCTTGGTGCGCACGACCACCGCGCGCACGACCTCGCCCTTCTTCACGGCGCCCTGAGGCGTCGCGGTCTTGACCGTACCGACGATGATGTCGCCGACCCGCGCGTAGCGGCGATGGTGGCCGCCGACGACGCGGATGCAGAGGATCTCGCGCGCGCCGGTGTTGTCGGCGACTCTCAGGCGGGATTCCTGCTGGATCACTTCGCGGCCTCCACGACTTCGGCGAGCCGCCAGCGCTTCGTCTTGGACAGCGGGCGCGTCTCGACGATCCGCACCACGTCGCCGATCTTCGCGGTGTTCTGCTCGTCATGCGCGTGGAACTTGACGCTCCGCCGGATGACCTTCTTGTACCGCTGGTGCGAGGTGATCACGTCGACCTTGACGACGATCGTCTTGTCCATCGCGCTCGAGACGACGACGCCCCGACGCTCCTGGCGCCGGCCGCGCTCGTGATCGGGCTTCGGTTGGCGCACGATCGGCTTGCGCTCTGCGCTCGGCACCGGACGACGACGCGTCTTCTGCGGCCGCAGGCGGCGCGGGAGACGCTTGCCCTTCCTCTTCGGCTCGGGCTGGGCAGCCGGAGCCTCGCCCTCGGCGGTGTCCGCGGCAGGAGCGGCCTCGGCTTCGGCCTCGGTCGTCTCCGCGGCCTCGGCGGCCGGCTCTTCTGCGGGTTCCTCGCCAGCCGGCTCCTCGGCGGGAACCTCCTCTGCAGCAGCCTCCGGCTCTTCCGCAGCAGGCTCTTCCGCTGCGGGCTCAGGCTCGGCCTCCGCGGTAGGCTCTTCCGCCGCCCGCTCAGGCTCAGCCTCCGTGACGGGCTCCTCTTCCGCGGCAGCCTCGGGCTCCCCAGCCGGAGCCTCGGGCTCCTCAGCGGCAGCTTCAGGCTCCTCCGCGGGAGTCTCTGCCTCTACCGGGGTCTCCTCGGCCGACTCCGGCTCCACCGGAGTCTCCTCGATCTGCTCTTCGTTTTTCTCGTTCTCGCTCAAGTCGCTGCCCTTGCCTTCTCTGCCTCGCGTTCGTTCACAACCGTCAGGATCCGCGCGATCTCGCGCTTCGCAAGCTTGAGACGCGCCGAGTTCTCGAGCGCGCCCGTCACCGACTGGAAGCGGAGGTTGAACAGCTCCTGCCGCCGCTCCGCGAGCCGATG
>DATDMW010000288.1:0-4939 GCA_036518595.1 Burkholderiales bacterium | reverse complement strand
ACGGCGTGCCGGTGCTCGATCTCGACTACGCCGAGGATTCGGCCTGCGACACCGACATGAACGTCGTGATGACCGGCTCGGGCGGCTTCGTCGAGGTGCAGGGCACCGCCGAGGGCGCGCCCTTCACCCGCGCGCAGCTCGATGCGCTGCTCGAGCTCGCGCGCGCCGGCATCGCGGGGCTCGTCGCGCGGCAGAAGCAGGCGCTGGGCGTCTGAGCGGGCGGTCGCCGCCGCCGCGATAAAATGTCGCGGTGAAGAAGCTCGTCCTGGCCTCGTCCAACCCCGGCAAGCTGCGCGAGATCGATGCGCTGCTGGCGCCGCTCGGCGTCGAAGTAGTCCCGCAATCGCGGCTCGGCATCGGCGACGCCGAGGAGCCGCACGCGACGTTCGTCGAGAACGCCCTCGCCAAGGCCCGGCACGCGAGCCGCAAGTCGCGCCTGCCCGCGCTCGCCGACGACTCGGGGATCTGCGCAAGCGCGCTCGGCGGAGAGCCCGGCGTGCATTCGGCGCGCTTCGCCGCGGAGGGCGCCCCGGCGGGCGTCGACCGCGCGGTCATGGACGCCCGCAACAACGCGAAGCTCGTGCGCCTGCTCGCCGAGCACGACGACCGCCGCGCGCACTATGTCTGCGTGGTCGTGCTCGTGCGCCATCCCGACGACCCCGAACCGCTGATCGGCGAAGGCCGCTGGGCCGGCGAGATCGTCGAAGCGCCGCGCGGCGACAACGGCTTCGGCTACGACCCGCATTTCTGGCTGCGCGACCTCGGGAGGACGGCCGCCGAGCTCGACCCGGCGCAGAAGAACCTGCTCAGCCACCGCGGGAAGGCGCTGCGGCGACTGATCGCGCGGCTGCAGGAGACCCGTTGACCACGGTCGCCGCGATCGCTTCGCCCGCCGGCATCCGCCTGCAGGCCCTGCCGCCGCTCGCGCTCTACGTGCATCTGCCCTGGTGCGTGCGCAAATGCCCCTATTGCGATTTCAATTCGCACGAGCCGGGACGCGCGATGATCCCGATCGCGATGCCGGGCGAGGGGGCTTCCGCGGGGAGTCCGCCGGCCTCCCCCGCGCTTCCGGCCGAGCTCGAGTCCGAGTACGTGCGCGCGCTCGTACAGGACCTCGAGAGCGCGCTCCCCGAGGTGTGGGGCCGGCGCATCCACAGCGTTTTCTTCGGCGGCGGCACGCCGAGCCTGTTCTCGGCGGAGTCGATCGACGCGTTGCTCTCCGCGTTCCGCGCGCGCCTCGCGCTCGCGCCCGGGTGCGAGGTCACGCTCGAGGCGAACCCGGGCACGTTCGAGGCGGCGAAGTTCCGCGGCTACCGCGACGCCGGCGTGAACCGGCTATCGATCGGGGTGCAGAGCTTCGATCCCGAGGCGCTGCGCGCGCTCGGCCGCATCCACGGCGCGGAAGAGGCGCGCCGCGCCATCGACATCGCGCGCGCGTCGTTCGACAACGTCAATCTCGACCTGATGTACGCGCTGCCGGAGCAGACGCTCGAGCGTGCGCGCGCCGACGTCGAGGAGGCGATCGCGGCGCGCACGGCGCATCTCTCGTTCTATCACCTGACGCTCGAGCCGAACACCGTCTTCCACCGGCGGCCGCCCCCGCTTCCCGACGACGACAGCGCGGCCCTGATGCAGGACCTGATCGCGGAGCGGCTCGCCAGGTCGGGTTACGTCAACTACGAGACCTCTGCCTGGGCGCTGCCCGGGCGGGAATGCCGCCACAACCTGAACTATTGGAGCTTCGGCGACTATGTCGGTATCGGCGCGGGCGCGCACAGCAAAGTCAGCTTTCCCGAGCGGGTGGTGCGCAGCATGCGCGTCAAGCAGCCGCGTGAATACCTGAAGCGCGCGAGCGCAGGGCAGGCGGTCCAGGAAAGCCGCGAGCTCTCGCGCGCCGACCTCGTCTTCGAGTTCATGATGAACGCGCTGAGGCTCGCCGAGGGCTTTGCCGTGGCGACCTTTCTCGAGCGCACGGGGCTGCAGATCGCAGCCGCTGAAAGGCCGCTCGCTCGCGCCGAGCAGCGCGGGCTGATCGAGCGCGACCGGGAGCGCATCCGCCCCACCGCGCTGGGCCGCCGGTTTCTGAACGACCTGCTCGAGCTCTTCCTGCCCGAGCGCTAGGCGCGCCGGCGGAACACGACGTCCCAGACGCGGTGGCCGAGCGCGATCCCGCGCTGCTCGAACTTCGTGACCGGACGCGTCTCGGGGCGCTCGGCGAAGCCGCGCGCGGTGTTCTCGAGTGCCGGCACCGCCGAGAGCACCTCCAGCATCTGCAGCGCGTAATCCTCCCAGTCGGTCGCGGCATGCACATAGCCGCCGGGGCGCAGGCGCGACGCGAGCAGCGCCGCGAACGGCGGCTGCACGAGACGGCGCTTGTGATGCCGCTTCTTCGGCCACGGATCGGGGAAGAAGAGATGCACCGCGTCGAGCGATTCCGGGGCGATCATGTCCTGCAGCACCTCCACCGCGTCGTGCTGCACGACGCGCACGTTGCCCAGACCGAGCTCGTCGATGCGCTTGAGCAGGCTGCCGACGCCGGGCGTGTGGACCTCCACCGCCAGGTAGTCGTTCTCGGGGTGCGCGAGCGCGATCGTCGCGGTGGTCTCGCCCATCCCGGAGCCGACCTCGAGAATCCTCGGCGCGCGGCGGCCGAACACGGCGTCGAGATCGTGCACGTGCGCGGCGTAGGGAACGCCGTAGCGCGGCAGCAGCGCGTCGAAGGCGCGGCGCTGCGCGTTCGACACGCGCCCCTGGCGCAGGACGAAGCTGCGGATCGGGCGTCTGGAGAGCCGTTCGTTCACCGCGGGCGCCTTCTGTCCCGGATGCGGCCGCGGGCTTCAGGCCGACTTCGGCGAGATGAGTCCGGACGTGGGCGAGCTGGGCGATGCGGTGTAGAGCTTCTTCGGCATGCGTCCCGCGAGGAAGGCCTCGCGGCCCGCCTCGACCGCCTTCCGCATCGCCTGCGCCATGAGCACCGGGTCCCGGGCCGCAGCGACCGCGGTGTTCATCAGCACCGCGTCGCAGCCGAGCTCCATCGCGATCGCGGCGTCGGAGGCCGTTCCGACGCCGGCGTCGACGATCACCGGGACGCGCGCCGATTCGAGAATGAGCTGCAGGTTCCACGGATTGAGGATGCCCATGCCTGATCCGATCAGCGAGGCGAGCGGCATGATCGCGACGCAGCCGATCTGCTCCAGGCGCTTCGCGATGATCGGATCGTCGCTCGTGTACACCATGACCTTGAAGCCGTCGCGCACCAGCGTCTCGGCGGCAGCGAGCGTCTCGGTGACGTTCGGGTACAGCGTCCTCGGGTCGCCGAGCACCTCGAGCTTGACCAGGTCGTGTCCGTCGAGCAGCTCGCGCGCCAGGCGCAGGGTGCGCACCGCGTCGTCGGCGTTGTAGCAGCCGGCGGTGTTCGGCAGGTAGGTGAAGCGCGAGGGCGGCAGCGCGTCGAGCAGCGACGGCTCGCCGGCGTTCTGCCCGATGTTGGTGCGGCGGATCGCGACCGTCACGATCTCCGCGCCGCTCGCCTCGACGGCGCGCCGCGTCTCGTCGAAATCGCGGTACTTGCCCGTGCCGATCAGCAAGCGCGACGCGTACGACCTGCCGGCGACGACGAGGGGGTCGGCAGCGCTCTGCGGCGCGCGCGGGGCGTTCATCGCTCAGCCCCCGCCGACCGCGACCACGATCTCGAGGCGATCGCCGTCCGCGAGCGCCGTCTGCTCATAGCGGCTGCGCGGCACGATCTCGCCGTTGCGCTCGACCGCGACACGCTTGCCCGCGAGCTCCAGCGCGGCGAGCAGCTCGCTTACGCTCGCGCTGGCGGCGAGGCGCCGGGGTTCGCCATTGATCGAAAGCTGGATCACGTTGCCACAGGGTCGAGCGGAAAGTCGATGTTAGCACGGGGCGCGACACGCGCTCCGCTGCGGCAAGCTAAGCTCATGAATACCAAGATACAGCCGCTTCCGACCCTGTCACTTTCTACAGGGGTAAGCCTGCACATCCGAAGCATCAATCCGATTGCATCCCTTGCGCGGATATGCGAAAACGGCGACAGGGAGGGCGGCGCCTTGCGGGTCGTTTGACCGGTGGGCGACGCCGTAGGACGAAGAAAACCATGGCTGATTTCGGTCGTAGGCAGGGTGATCTTTCCGCACGCTCCGAAGGGGGCACCGTCGGCCGGCGGCAGTCGGACGTTCAGTTCGACCAGTCGCCCGATCTCCTTGGCGTGGTGTCGCTGGACTTCAAGCTGAAGGTCATCAACGTCGCGTGGGAACGCGCACTCGGCTACGCGCGCGGCGAGATGGTCGGGCGCCCGCTGTCGGCGTTCGTCGACTCCGACGAGCAGATCCCGGTGCACCGACTCCTCAATCCCAACCGCCCCGTCGCTCCAAACGAGAGCATCGAGTTCTCGCTGCGCTGCAAAGACGGCACTTACCGCTGCTTCGTGTGGACGCAGCGTTCAGTGCCCGCCGAGCAGGTCGTGTTCATCGTCGGCAAGGACATCACCGAGCGCAAGAAGCTCGAAACGACGCAGAACCTGCAGTCCTACCTCAACCGGCGCCCGCGCTGAGGGGCCGCTTCAGCGCGGCGCGCGAACTATCGCCAGGAGGTCGGAGGCGTCGGTGCCTTGGGCACGCATCGCCTCGCCCGTGCCGGCGTCGCACCAGATCGTCCAGCGCGCCCACGAAAGCCGCGGGTACGCGGCGAGCGCGTGCACCAGATCGGTCTGCGCATCGAGCGGCGCGCAGGGCGGCGACGACAGCGTAAGCCGGGATCCGACGCGTTCGAACTCGGCCGGGATGTGTTCGCCGAGCGCGCCGAGGATGCAATCGAGCTCGCGCCCGTCTTCCGTGGAGAACTCGAGCAGCAGCCGCCATGTCGCGCTCGCTCCGCCCGCCTCCAGGTGAGCGCACCACGCTGCGGGCCGAACGTCACG